>NZ_JBFUIC010000074.1:0-22013 GCF_056402075.1 Pseudomonas sp. P4_C3 | reverse complement strand
GTCATCAGCACCGTAAGCGTCCGCGGAACACACCTTGCCTGGTTAAACGGTCGCCCATTTATGCAGCCGCCAAGAGCGCTTGCCGGAGCGTCGCGACAAGCGGCTTGGGGTCGTCCTTGCGCCAGATGGCATAGACCCTGACCCGTGAAGGAAACCAGGGCAGCTCGCGAAATATGACGCTATCTGCAAGAAAATCCCGAAGACTCGCCTGGACAAAGGTAATGCCCAAACCTGAGGCCACCAGCCGCAAGGCTGCCAGCAGGTCATCCGCCTCTACCTTGATGTCAGGCAAGAAACCGCAAGCGGAACAGTTCTCAAGAAAACGCTGGCGGGCCGCAGGATTTTTTGACCGGGCCAAGGCAACCCAACGCTCCCCGTTCAAGTCTTGAGGAGCAATGTTCGCTTGCGTGGCCATAGCATGTCTTTTTCCCAGAACAAGCAGTAGCGCTTCGCTTGAAACCTCCATGGACTCTATGTCTGCGCTCTCAGGAACTGAATAAACCAGCCCGAAATCGAGTGCTCTACCGAGCAGGGCCTCGGATTGTTCTGAGGAGCCCATGGGGCGGAGTTCGAAGGTAGCAGCCTGATGGCCTGATTGCAGACCCGCAAGGGCACGCGGTAATACATTGGAGTGCATGGCCGCTTCGACATAACCCACGGCAATATGGCCTGTCTCACCAAGAGCGATACTGCGCGCCACTGCTTCGACTTCAGATGCATGGGCGACCAGACTGCGCGCCTCCTGATGGAAAAGACGTCCTTCGTCAGTCAGGCGCATGCGCTGACGTGCGCGTTCGAACAACCTCAGACCAAGCTGCGCTTCAAGCTGAATGATTTGCCGGCTCAAAGGCGACTGCGAGATATGTAGACGGCTGGCGGCTTGACCGACATTTTCAGTTTCAGCGACAGCGATAAACGCAACAAGCAATCGAAGATCTAAGGTCATGTGAATCGGGTCTCAAGTCATGCAGAACGCGTCTTGGACCAGAATAGTATTTTTTGYAATTATCCGTGAACTGTTTAAACGACGAACGCCTTGAAGGGGATATACATATGCAATTCATCACGCTTTCGCGTCGAGTCTCGGAGCGTTTTTCTGACGCGGATTTTGCGCCTCATCTCGAAGCCGAAGCACAGCGTGCCAGGGCTCTCTATCTGGAGGGATTTATCCGCAACATCTGGCACCGGGGTGACATGGGTGGCGCCTGCCTACTGGTTGAAGCCGAAAACGAGGCTGCCGTTCGGGAAAAGCTGGCAACGCTGCCACTGGTAAATTCCGGGATGCTGGAAGTTACTTCTGTTGTACCGTTGAAACCTTATGGTGGATTTGGCCCAAGAATCCAGTAACCGCTCTTCGTCCGATAATATTTCGTACAGAGCCCAAGGAGGCACTCGATGCAATTCGTCAAACCAGGGTATGCGTCCGGGCCTCCCGTCTTGCGTCACTGAACCGGTTGCCACCTATGCGGCAGCAGCTGCGCAATATCACTTGTAGTGGTCTAATTTCCCCGGACACCTCGATAAGTGGAAAATGCATCTATCGAGGAGTTTTTCATGACCGACAAACGCAGGACATTCGACGACAGCTTCAAGCTGCAAGTCGTGAAGATGATCAAGGACCAGGGGCTGACTGTTCCGCAGGTCTGCCGCGATCTGAATATTGGTGAGACAGCCGTCCGGCGCTGGGTGCAGCAGTACGAGGCTGAGCAATTGGGGCAGCCCGGGATTGGTAAACCGCTAACCGCCGAACAGCAGCGTATCCGGCAGCTGGAGCAGGAAAACCGCCAGCTCAAGATGGTCAACCGATCAGCCCTGTGATCGGGGCGGTCACGATCGTGCTGTTGCTCGCCGGTTACGGAGTCGGCTTTGTTGTCTGGCTGGGTCGGGCAAGGGTGTACCTTGAAACCATCTTTCTGAGCTTGACGGCGTTCTTGCTGATGGTCCCGACCGTCTCGGAGACGTTGCGTCGAGTCCCCGATGGCCACCCCATCGTCACTGACCCGAATTCGCCATTGCTCAAAGGTGCGCTCGGTTTTATAGCCCTTGCGCTCGTTGTTGGCGTGGCGGCTCAGGTGTTCGCTCTGCGAAAAGACGGCGCGCGCCTGCGCAAAATCGTCCCGCTCAGCGGTTCGTCTGCATCCCGCTAGGCCAAAGCGTCGCGCTTGGCGAAGATGCTTGCCATTTGCGCCGCGTTCTCGGTTCCCCAGGTGCACAGCGGGATGATCGCATCAGCCAGACTACGGCCGAGGGGGGTCAGCGTGTAATCCACGCGCGGGGGCACTTCCTTGTAGTCGGTCCGTGCAAGCACCTGATCGGCTTCCAGATCCTTCAACTGCTGGATCAGGACCTTGTCGCTGACTCCAGGGATCAAACGCTTGAGCTCGCCATAGCGTTTCGGGCCGCCGCGCAGGAAAAACAGGACCAGCGGTTTCCACTTGCCCGAGATGATGCGTAGCGTGGCGTTGAGCCCGCAACCGGTGTCGCAGATTTCAGATGTCGTCGTCATTTTTTGATACTTACCAAAAGGTGCATACTTGTCCTTAGGTTATCAGCGCTGCATCCTCGTCTCAAGCAAGCAATTTTCTGCTTGGGTACAACGCCAACGAAGGATGCACGTCATGACCAGACTGAATGGAAAGACCGCCGTGATCACCGGCGGTGCTACCGGTATCGGCCTCGCCGCAGCGAAGCGCTTCATCGAGGAAGGCGCCTTCGTCTTCATCTTCGGCCGCCGCCAGGAAGCGCTCGACGCCGCCGTGGCCGAGCTCGGGCCCAATGCCCGTGCGGTGAAGGGCTCGGTCTCCGATCAGGCCGACCTCGACCGACTCTACGCGGCGGTGAAGGTCGAGCGCGGAACCCTCGACATCGTCTTCGCCAATGCCGGGGCGGGAAGCCCACTTGCACTCGGCAAGATCACCGCCGAGCACATTGACGAAACCTTCGAGACCAACGTGAAGGGCTTGATCTTCACGGTCCAGAAGGCGCTGCCGCTGATGGGGCAGGGCGGTTCGATCATCCTGACCGGATCGAGCGCCGGCACCACGGGCGCCCCGGCATTCAGCGTCTACAGCGCAAGCAAGGCGGCAGTGCGCAACCTCGCGCGGACCTGGGCGGAGGACCTGAAGGGCACCGGCATCCGGGTCAACGTGCTGTCACCCGGACCGACGGCGACCGAACTCGCGAAGGCAGCGCTAGGCGAGGAAGGCATGAAGGTCTTCGCCGCGATGAATCCGCTCCAGCGCATGGCCGATCCAGCGGAGATCGGRGCGGCGGCCGCGTTTCTCGCATCGCAAGACAGCAGCTTCATGACCGCCAGTGAGGTCGCCGTCGACGGCGGTCTGGCGCAAATCTGATTCGCTACGCCCGAGCGGTCACTCCATTTCATATTCGGAGCCCGCAGGGCGTGGCAAACCAAAGGAGATTTTTATGAGCTACGCAATTATCGGCTTCGGCAAACTCGGCCAGGCGCTTGCCAAGGCGTTTGCCCGCAAAGGCATCGAAGTATCCGTTGCAACCACGCGCGACCCGGAAAGTTTTGCCGCCGATGCGGCCGCGATCGGACCCTCGATCATCCCCAAAAAACTGGTGGAAGCGCTCACGGCGGACATCATCTTTTTGGCTGTCCGTTTTGAGTCGCACCGGGAAGTCGCGAAGGCGCTGCCAACCTGGAAGGGCAAGACCCTCATCGATGTGACCAATGCCTACGGCGTGCCCCCTGAGGAACTGGGAGGGCAGCCTTCTTCCAAGGTCGTCGCGCAGGCCTTCACAGGTGCAAGACTGGTTAAGGGCTTCAACCATTTGGTCGCTGGCGTTCTTGATCAGGACCCGGCCGTACAGGGTGGCAGGAGAGTCGTGTTCCTGGCGAGCGATGACGACGCCGCCGCAGCGGAGATTGGTACGCTGGCGGAAAATCTCGGTTTCTCGCCGATCAAACTGGGCGGGCTTTCGGAAGGTGGACTGCTTGTGCAGGCGCGCGGAAACAGCTGGGGTCAGCTGATCTTTAAGGACTTGGTCAAGTTTGACTGATAGATCGTGATCGTCAATTTTGATGCGATCTTCCTCGTGGAAAAGGGCCGCCACAGTCTGATTGAAGTAAGGGCGACGCCGGCTTCAGGTCCTCGCTGACAGGCCCGCAACTTATACGATTGGATAAGTGCCAAATGCGCCGTGACAGGGCGCGTTTGCCGCCTTGTTCATCCCCCGCTCTCAGGAAAGATGCAACCGCCATTGCGGACCAGCGCCTTCACTTCATCGCTCACCTGCATCGGGTTTTGACTTAATCGAGCCACAAACTCCTCACGGCGCCGCACGTACGACTTCGAATCATGCTTCGCGCTCCAGAGCACAATGTTGATCACAATGGGAATGAGGTCCAGGCCCTTCTCGGTCAACGTGTAAAAGTCCTTGCGCCTGTCGTCGGGGCTGGGCGCCTTCGAGAGAACGCCTTGCTTCTCAAGAAAGGCAAGTCGCGAAGCAAGCACATTGGTCGCGATTCCCTCTTCCGATTTCAGGAAATCGCCATACGTCTTCTTTCCCACAAAAACGATGTCGCGAATGATCAAGAGCGACCAGCGGTCGCCGAAAATCTCCACGCCGTAGTTCACCGCGCAATGGGACCGAAAGTCTTCTTTAAGAGTTGTCTTCATGGCTGGATCTTAGCATCGCTTGCATGTCGCAAGTAAAACTCAGTAGATCGCTTGCTTTTTGCAAGTGAAGTGCCCAGCATGGATCGCACGTTGGATGAGTTCGCCGGATCGCACCAGCAGCCTTGGAATGATCTACCCCATACCTGCAAGGAAACCGCGCATGAGCACTATCAGCATTATCGGCTCAGGTGACATGGCCGCAGCGATCGGCGGCCTTGCCGCCAAAGCCGGACACACCGTCGAGGTGATGAGTCGTGACGCCGCCAAGGCGCGGGCGCTGACCGAGCAGATCGGAGCAGGTGCCACGACAGGAACTTACGGCGCCGCCCTGGCTGGGGATATTGTCATCCTGGCGGTTCCCTACTCCGTCGTTCTCGACGTGGTGAAGCAATACGGCGAAGCACTGGCAGGCAAACTTCTTGTCGACATCACCAACCCCGTCGCCCCCGACTTCACAAGCTTTGTGACCCCTCAGGACAGTTTCGGTGCACAGGAGATCGCCAACGCCGCCCCTACCGACGCCGAAGTCGTCAAGGCGTTCAGCACCCATTTCGCGATCGGCATCAGCCTTCCCGGCTTAGCGCACGCGCACCAGCGCGTCTCGTATCACTCTGCTCAGAAGGGCCAATAACATGCTCGTTTTCGTCACTGGCGGCACCGGCCACGTCGGTTCGTACGTCATCCCCGACCTCATCGCAGCCGGCCACGAGGTCGTCGCTCTGGCAAGGTCAGACGCGTCCGCGTCAGCGGCGTCCGCGCTCGGCGCCAAGGTGCGTCGTGGAGATCTTGCCGACCTCGAAGGGCTCAAGGCGGCGGCGGTCGAGTCCGACGGCGTCATCCACCTCGGATACAGGGCCGAACTGCTTCCGTCCGGCGGGATCGCCGCCTTAGTCGAATCGGAACTCGCGACCGTCCTCGCGTTCGGCGAGGCGCTGGCGGGCACGGATAAGCCACTGGTCGTTGCAGGCAGTATCGGCACGCCCATGAACGTGGGCAGGGCGGCGCCTATCGGCGCACCGGTCAGTCTGGGCCGACCGGCGACCGAGGATGATCCCGCTCTACCTGGCGGCCCGATCAATTCAGGCACTCTGTTGGCACGCAATATCGTGGAAACCGCCGTCGTGGGTCTCGCCGAGCGAGGTGTTAGATCGTCGGTCGTGCGGATTCCCACACTCTTACACAGTGCGACCGGTCGCCTGCAGCTGATCATGCTCTCGAAAACAAAGGGTTTCGCCGGCTATCCGGGAGACGGCAAGAACCGGTGGCCCGCCGTGCACGTCCGCGATCTTGCCTCTCTGTTCCGCCTGGCGCTCGAGAAGGGGGCCGCAGGCAAAACCTGGCACGCGATCGGCGACGAGGGAATCCCGTTCCGCGAGATCGCCGAGGCTATAGCCGCTCGCCTGGGAATACCCGCCGTGAGCATCCCCGCGGACGAACTGATGCTGCCGGGCTACTTTGGGTTCCTGGCGGCAGTGGCCACGCTAGACCTCCCCGCGTCGAACACCATCACCCGCCAGGCTCTTGGCTGGGACCCCGTTCAGCCCGGTCTGATCGAGGACCTGGACAACGGCCATTACTTTGCGCCGACTGACTTGAGCTGACGGCGGGGCGCTGGATCGTTAATGCGCCCGGCACATTCCGCTAGCACCTTTTCCCGCACCCCATCACCCACGAGGAGCACGCATATGCACGTTTTTGTTACTGGCGGCACCGGCCATTCCGGTCCGTACATCATCTCCGATCTTATCGCCGCCGGCCATGAGGTCACTGCCCTGGCTCGGTCCGACACGGCCGCGGCGCAGGCTGCTGCGCTCGGCGCCAAGGTACGTCGCGGCAATCTCGAGGATCTCGACGGGCTAAAGGAAGCGGCCGCAGCCGCGGACGGAGTCATTCACCTCGCGCATCGGCAGGACCTGATTCCAACCGGCGGGATCAACGCCGTTGCGGCCGCGGAACTTGAGATCATGCTCGCCTATGGCGAAGCACTGGCCGGAAGCGCAAAGCCGTTGGTCGCGTCTGGAAGCGTCGGCTCGCCCGGGTGGGAGGGCCTGGGCCGGCCGGCCACCGAGGAGGATCCGCCCCTTCCCGGCGGCGATCCGTACAAGAATACCCTGCGGGTTCGGAACATCGTGGAAACCACGGTGATCGGTCTCGCCGAAAAGGGCATACGGTCTTCGATCGTGCGGATCCCTGAGATCATGCACAGCTCCACCGATAACGCCGGCTTCCTTCCGCTGTTGATCGGGCTGGCCAAGGAAAAAGGTGTCGTCGGCTATCCCGGAGAAGGTGCCAACCGTTGGGGGGCCGTGCATGCCCGTGACCTCGCCACCGTGTTTCGCCTGGCGCTGGAGAAAGGCGCCGCGGGCAGAAGCTGGCATGCAATCGCCGACGTGGCTGTCCCGTACCGCCAGATCGCCGAAGCCATTGCCAGCCGGTTGAATCTGCCGGCCGTGTCTATTCCCGCGGACGTGCTGATGCTGCCTGGCTACTTCGGGTTCCTTGCGAATCTGGTCACGCTGGACACCCCGACATCGAACGCCATCACGCGCCGGGTTCTTGGCTGGGAACCGACCCAGCCCGGACTCTTCGCCGATCTTGATAGCGGTCATTACTTCCCGGCCGACTGATGAGGTGACGGCACACCGCCGGGTCGAACTGCGTCCGGCGGGTGGTCAAGCCGTGACGGCGTAACCCGTCCAGAAACGATGGAAAACTACCCGATTTCAAACGGAGACTGCACATGAACACTATCAGCATCATCGGTTCGGGAGGCATGGCCGCGGCTGTCGGCGGCCGTATCGCCAAGGCCGGACACACCGTCGAGGTGGTCAGCCGCGATCCCGCCAAGGCGCAGGCGCTTGCCGACAAGCTCGCATCCGGAGCGATCACAGGGACTTACGGCGTCACTCCGGCGGGCGACATCGTCATTCTCGCCGTGCCGTACACCAGTGCGGTGGCGGTACTGGCCGACTTTGGGAAAGCGCTCGACGGTAAGGTGATCATCGATATCACCAACCCGGTCGCTCCCGATCTCTCGGGCCTCGTTACCCCCCACGGCAGTTCCGGCGCGCAGGAGATCGCCAAGGGCGCCCCGGCCAGCGCGCATGTCGTCAAGGCGTTCAATACCCTCTTCGGCCAAGTACTTGCCAAGGATGAACGCCTCGACGCGTTCATCGCGGCGGACGATGCGGACGCCAAGGCGCGCGTCTCGACCTTCCTCGAGAGTCTCGGGCTGCGTCCGTTGGATGTCGGCGGCCTGCAGATGGCCCAGACGCTCGAGTGGCTCGGTCTGATGATGATCGGCCTGGCTAAAAACGGCGCCGGCACCTGGGACATCGCCATGAATGTCGATATCGGCTGAATCACCGACACCACGTCCTCACCAGCAGGCCCACAACGTGTCCGATTAGATCGGACACGATCCTGGGTAAAGGAAATGGAGAGATTTCGATGAGCACACAAGAGAATGTCCAGACTGTGAAGAATTTTTTTGCAGCCATGGGCCGCGGCGATGAGCCAGGTCTGCTGGCGTTGTCTGCCGAAGATATCGAGTGGATCATTCCGGGCGAGGACTGGCCGCTGGCCGGCACGCACCGCGGACACCAGGGATTGGTGGATTTGCTTCAGAAGGCTTCCGAATCATCCACGCCTCACGGCTGCCAGATCCCGACATCCTGCGCATCCACCGCCTTGGGCAACAGGCCGGCGGCAAAAAATGCATCGGCGATTTTCTGTTGCTCACCCAACTCGTCGCTTTTGACCGGCTGTACCTGATAGCTGCGATGGCTATTGGCGGTCTCGACCGTATCCAGGCCCAGGTTGCCCCACAACGGACTCAACACCTGAGCCGCCTCACGGGGATTGGTTTTGACCCAGCTACCGGTTTTCTCCAGTTGGTCGTAAACCACCTTGAGCACTTGTGGGTGCTCCTCGGCGTAGCGGGTGCTGGTCAGGTAATAGCGCTTGTAGCTGGCCAGGCCTGCGCCGTCAGCCAACGTGCGGGTTGGCAGTTGGCGTTGGGCGCTGGTGAGGAAGGGTTCCCAGGTGACCCAGGCGTCGACCTTGTTGTTCTCGAAGGCGGCGCGGCCATCAGCGGGCGACAGATAGGCCGGTTGAATGTCCGAGAATTTCAGGCCGGCTTTTGTCAGGGCGGCGATCAACAAATAATGGCTGCCGGCGGCTTTGGTGACGGCCACTTTCTTGCCTTTCAAATCCGCCAATTGATGCAGGGACGAGTCCTTGTGCACGACGATTGCCTGGGCCGAAGGCGAGGGCGCTTCCTGGGCAAAGTAGGTCAGTCTGGCCTGCGCGGCCTGGGCGAAGATCGGCACGGTGTCCGCCACGTCGGCGCTGATGTCGACATTGCCGACATTCAGCGCCTCCAGCAGAGGCAGGCCGCTTGGAAACTCATGCCAGCTCACGTCGATGTTCTGTTGCGCGAGGGTTTTATCCAGGGTGCCTTGAGTCTTCAACAGGGTGATGAGGGTCGATGACTTCTGGTAGCCGATCCGCAGCGTTTCCCGCGCCTGGGACGGCAGGGAGAACGTCAAGGCCAGCGCAACGACCAGACCGGCCAGCACGGGACGACGGAATTTTGCTTCAGTGTATGGGGTGGATTTCGACATGGCACGCTCGATATCAGGAAAAGAAAGGTTCGACTGACCTGAATAATATGGTTATAAAAAATACTTTATAAATACTTTTTAAGAATTAGCTTAGTGGGGTTTTCTTCCGTCAGAACGCGTACTGCAAGCGGGTGTAGTAGTACCCACCCGTGAAGCCGAACGGTGAAAAGCTGCCCCAGTTGTCGCCGAACGAAGAGTTGGGTACACCGATATGATCGGGGTATTTGTCGAACAGGTTCTGCGCGCCGACGGCGACGGTCAGCTGTTTGGTCAGTGCGTACGCGACATCGAGGTCGGTGATCCACTTGGCGGAATATTCGCGGTCCAGGCTCGGATCGGCGGAACTGTTGACCTCGGTGTAGGTGCCGAAACGGGTCAGGCGCAGGTTGACGTCGAAGTCGTGGATCGCCCAGTCGGCGGAGAAAATCGCCTTGCTGCTGGGGGAGGTCTTGGTAATCAGCGCACGGGCCTGGCGACCGAGCAGTTGATAGCTGCTGTTCAGGGCCGTGAGTTGCGACGGGGTATCGTTGACGCTGAGGATTTGCGTGTGGTTGTAGTTCAGCGCCGCGGTCCATCTCACCGAGCCGAAGCTGTTCAGGTTCTGCCAGTAATTACCCACCACATCGACCCCTGAGGTGCGAGTGCTGGCGCCGTTGGTGAAGAATTGCGCCCCGGCGGTGGCCGGCACGCCGATGCTGTCGAGCAGGGCGGCGACGCCAGGGCCCTGGAAGCGTTCACTGAGTACCAGGCGATCACGCAGGTTGATCACGTAGCCGTCCACCGTCAGGCTCAGGTTTTCGCTCGGGGTCAGGGCGAAGCCGAGGCTGAAGTTGGTGGAGCGCTCGGGTTTCAATGGTTCTGCGCCCAGCGCCTGGGCACCCGCCGAGTCCACCGGCAGAATCACGTAGTTGTAGGACTGGTAGACGCCATTGATGGTGTCGAACCCGGTCGAGCGGGCGGTGAAGACCTCGTTGGCCAGCGACGGCGCGCGAAAGCCATTGCTGATGGTGCCGCGCACCGAAAACACCGGGTTGAACTCGTAGCGGGTACTGAGCTTGCCGCTGCGCGTACTGCCCACGCCTTCGTTGTAATGCTCATAGCGCGCCGCGACGCCCAGGTACCACTGCTCGACAGGGTAGAAGCCCAGGTCGATGTAGCTGGCGACGTTGTTGCGACTGACCTTTTGCTCATCGTCCGGGGTGATGCCGTTGGTGACCTGCGCGCCGGGATCGGGACGTTGGCCGGCGCGCGGATGGCCGGCCGGGAACACGTAGCCGCCGTCAATGTAAGAGGCTTCGGAGCCCGCCCGGGTCTCGTAGCCATCGCGTCGATGCTCGAACCCAAAGGCGACATCCAGTGGCTTGACCAGGCCGATGTCGTAGCTGTTTTTCAGGTCCAGGTTACTGGTCCACTGATCGGCGATGAAGATGCCGGAGGTGAATTTGTTCGGGGTGTTTTCCCCCAGTGACGGGTTCTGGTTGTCATAGGTGCGCTGCTTGGCGTAGTTGCGTCCGTAAGTGCTGCTCAGGTCCCAGGCCCAACCGCCGATATCGTCACCCCTGGCGCCGAAGGCTGACTGGAAGTCGGTCTCGTTGATCAACCAGTAAGGGCTGTAGCCGTCGGGGAAGCCGTTGGGACCGGTGGTGATGGTGTTGCGGCCGCTGGGCAGGCGGAAATTCTGGCCGTCGTTGTTTTCCCGCGTAGCCAGTGTCGAGAACGAGTACAGCGTGACGGCATCGTTCAGGGGCAGGTCGAGGTTGTAGGCAGCATCCGCCAACTGGCTGCGCGGCAAGCCGTAGCCTTTGTAAGTGTGATGGCTGGCCGTGGCCTCGCGCGGGTCGGGCGAACCGTCCGCCAATGGATAGTAATGTGAGCTGTAACCGTTGCTGCCGGCCTTGTTGTCACGCTCCTGGTAGCGGGTATCGAGCGAGACATTGAACACGCCGGCGTCCCCGACTTCGAAGCCATAGTTGAGCGCTTCTTGCCCGGTACCGCGTTTGCCGTCGTAGTTCTGGCCCAGGATCGTGTCCGAGCTGCCGCCGGTGGTCTGCTTGAGGATGATGTTGATCACCCCGGAGATGGCATCGGAACCGTATTGGGCGGCCGCGCCATCACGCAGCACCTCGATATGATCGATGGCGGCCACCGGAATCAGGTCGAGGTCGCTGGGCGCCGCGCCGCTGTTGATGCCGTTGATGTTCAGCGTCGCACTGGTATGCCGGCGCTTGCCGTTGACCAGTACCAGCACGTGGGACGCGGTCAGGCCGCGCAGGGTGGCCGAGCGCACCACGCCGCTGGCATCCCAACCCGCCCGGTCGGGCAGGTTGAACGACGGAATGAATTTACTCAGCGCCTCCAGCAGGCTCGGTTTGCCGACCGAGCGCAGTTGATCGCCGGTCACCACGTCGATCGGTGTCGGGCTGGTGGTGACGGTGCGTTGCTCGGTGCCGCGGTTGCCCGTGACAACCACGGTGTTGAGGGTCGGCGAGCTGGTTTCGGCGGCCTCGATGCTGAACGAGGCGAGGCCGCAGGCAAACGACAGCGGGACTAACAAGGGACGAAAGGAAGGCGCCGTTCGACGCACCGGGCAGTTGAGCATGAAGGTGAAACTCCTGAATGGCGGGTGAATTCCGTGTCACTTCTTGCGAGCGGCGACGGCTTCGATTTCGACCAGGCCGCCGGGCAGCGGCAGGGCCACCACTTGAATGGCGGTACGTGCCGGTTTGTTCGGTTGCGCGGTGCTGCCGAAGAACGGCGTATAGCCTTCTTGYAGTCCGGCAAAATCCAGCTTGCCGCTCTTGGCCGGATCTCCCACCAGGAACACCCGCAGTTGCACCACATCGCCGAGCCCAAGCCCCTGGGCTTCCAATACGCCCTTGAGCTTGTTGAGAATCGAAGTGGTCTGGGTTGCGGTGTCGCCATAGGCGGCAAAAGAATCCTTAGGCGCTTTCGGGTCGTGCAGGTCGGCCAGCAGGCCACTGACGAACAGCAGGTCGGTTTGTGCCGGCACGGACACCGCCAGCGAAATCGGAAAGTTCGAGTTGGGCAGGGCGATACGTTTGATCTCGTCGGCGTGGCTGCCAAGGGTGGTCGCGGTCATGAGCAGTCCTGTCAGCAAAGTGATGGCTTTCATCGTTCAATCCTTTTATTGAGTGAGTCAGGCGGCAACGCCCGGTTGATTGCGTTCGGCATGTCGGCCGATCAGCGAAACGATGCGCCGCGCCGAGTCGGCGGCGCTGTTCTGCCAGATGCCGACGCCGCCATGGGCCAGGGCATCGCTGGCCAGATAGGTGCGGCCCTGAGGTTCATTAAGAATCTGGTAGGCGCTTTCACCGACCTCGTCGTTGACGATCCACGGGCCTTTGCTGAACGGCACCTTGGCCCAGTTGATGGCCACCGGTTTTTGCAGCTTGGTGCTGTGTCCGGGGTGCAGCAGTTCCACGGCTTGCCGGGACGAGGTGAACTGTTCGGCGAGGGATTTTTTGCTGAAGGCCTGGGCCGATTCGCTGGTGTTGTAGGCGGCGACCAGAATTCCTTGTGCGCTATTGAGGCGATCGCTGGGGTACCACAAGCCTTTGACTTCATGGTCCAGGTAGGAAAGGCCACCGTAGATGTTGAAGTCAGTTTCCCAGAACCGCGGCGACTGCCAGGCGACCTTGTTCGCCTGATCGCTTTGTGCGGTCTCAATTGCTTGCTTGAACGGTTGGCTGAAGTTGCTCGGCAACTTCGCCAGTAGCGGCAGCGGCACGGTGACGATGGCGTAATCAGCGGTCAGGGTCTGGGTGGTACCGGTCTTGCGGTCGCGGTAGGCGATGCGGCTGCCTTGCTCGGAAGTCTGGATGTCACTGACTTCGGCATTGAAGCGCACCGCATCCTTGAGTTTTTCGTAGAACGCATAGGGAATGCGGTCCATGCCACCGACCGGCTGGAACATGGTCGAGGAAAACTCCGGTATCTCATCGAATACCAACGCGCCCCAGAGCTTGGGATTGAGCAGGGTTTGCAGTTCCAGCGGTGCGCGGGTGATACCGGTTTGATCACCCGCGCCGGGCACCCGTGTGTACCCCGAGCGCACCGAACCTTTGTATTGAAGGTCGGCATTCAGGTCGCCATAGACCTTGAGGAAACTCAGCAGCGCCTTGCGGTCGTCGGCGCTCAAGTCCTGGTCCAGAGCCTTGCGGCTGACGGTTCGCGCCAGCAACTCGGACAGTTGCCCACGCGTGTCGTTGACCGCCTGGCGCAACTGGAATGCCGGTTGTTTCTGGTCCGGCAAGGCCAGTGCGTTGCGGCTGCTGTTGACCAGCACTTGCAGCTCTACGCCCAACTCACGGCAGTAGCCGAGGATGGTCTGGTGATGGCTGGGGATGCGCGCAGGGCCTGCGTTGAAGAACTGCCCGTCATCGAAGTCGACTGTCTGGCTGATGCCATCGTCGAAATCGACTTTGGTACCGCGACGCAAGGTCCAGTTGCGCCCGCCCACCCGTTCGCGGGCTTCAAGTATGGTGACGGTAAAACCAGCCTTGCGCAGTTCATAGGCACTGACCAGGCCGGAAATGCCGGCACCGACCACCACCACATGCTTGCCTTTGCCACTGCTGCCCAGTTGCAGCGGATTGAAAGTCGATGCCACGGCCTGAGGCGTCAGCCCCAGCGCACCGAGGGCGCTGACAGCAGCGGAATAGCCACCAACGGCGGCAATGCGGGAAATCAGTTCCCTGCGGGTGAAAGCCATAGTGATGCTCCTTAAGTACAGCTTTGGAATGAATCCTCTGTAGGAGCTGCCGAAGGCTGCGATCTTTTGATTTTGTTTCTTAAGATCAACGTCAAAAGATCGCAGCCTGCGGCAGCTCCTACGGGTGTTTGCGTTTGGGGTTAAAGGTCGTAGCGCACGGACAACAAGAGGGTTCGCGGGTCGTTGATCGCGTAGTAGCGGGCGCCACTGGACGGCACGAAGCCGACCGATTGCGGGTAAGCGCGATCGAGCAGGTTTTTCACCGACAGCGTGGTAGTCCAGTGGCCGTCGCCGGAGATGTAGCGGGTGTTGGCGTTCCAGAAGGTCTGCTGGGGGATTTCCTGGATGTCGTCGTTCAGAGCGTTGGCGAAGGACTTGGTCTGGAACTGGGCATCAGTGCCGGCCAGCCAGGTGCCAGGCAATCCAGCCGGGATGGTGTAGTTGAGGCCGACGCTGGCGTTCCAGCGCGGTGAAAACACCAGCTGCTTGCCATTGGCGTCGACACCCGCGCCACCGGCGTTTTGGAAATCGTCGTACTGGCTTTCCAGGTAGCCGACGTTGGCGGTCAGTTGCAGGTCGTTGGTCAGTGCGGTCAGGGTTTCCAGCTCGACGCCGTAGGTGTGCGCCTTGCCGACGTTGGTCCGCAGGCTGACACCCAGCGCCGGGTCATAGGCGTTGGTCTGCAGGTCTTTGTAGTCGTTATAGAACAGCGCGAGGTTGGCACGCAGGCGACGGTCGAAGAAGTCACCCTTGAAGCCGGTTTCCCAGGTGGTCACGTCTTCCGGTGAAAACGCCTGTTCGGCGGCGGCCTTGGTTGGCGCGCGGTTGTCAAAGCCACCGGCCTTGAACCCCTTGGCCACGTAGGCGTACTGGTTCAGGTGCGGGGTCCAGGCGTACTCGAAGCCGAGTTTCGKGCTGGTGGACTGCCACGATTTGCTTGAGTCGGCGCTGAAGTTGGTCCCTGTGATCTGTCGGCTGGTGGTGATGGCGTAGTTGGTGTAATCGAAATTCTTGTGCTCGCGGGTAAACCGCAGTCCGGCGATCAGCGCCAGCTGTGGCGTGATGTTGTAACTGCCCTGGCCATAAAGGGCGTAGCTCTCGGTATTGGTTGTGCTGTACTGGCCCTGGCCGATCACCCGGTTGCGCGCGATGGAAAAGGTCAGGTTGTCGCGCTCGGCGTCGAAACTTTCGTGGTACAGGTACAGGCCGGTGCTGAAGCTGAAATCGTCGTAGTCGCCGTTGAGCTGCAATTCCTGGGTGGCGTAGTCCTGGTTGTAGGTGATCAGGTTGTTCTGAATCAGGGCTGCCTGCCCCGAGTTGTCATAGTCCACCGGTTGGTTGAATGCGGAGTAGGCAGTCACCGATTTGACGTTCAGATGGTCGTCAATCGTGTAGATCGCGCGCAGCACCGAGCTGCCCTGGTCGAGTCGGTTTTTCGGATTGAGGCTGCTGTAGCTCTTGAATTTATCGAAGTGACCGTTGGCATCGAATGGCGTGTAACTGGTGGTATCGCCACGGTCAAACGTACCGGCCAGGGTCAGTTGTACATCCCAGGGCGAATCGTCGGGGTTGTAGCGCAGCTTGCCGCGATAGGACTGGATGTCGATGTTGTTCACATCGGTGTGGCGTGTCGGGTTGGAGACGGTGCCGTCACGGGTCAGGCGAATCGCCGAGAAGCTGCCGAACAATGCGTTGTCCACCAGCGGACCGCTGATCAGCAGGCGGCCGTTCTGCGCGTTGTAGTCACCGGCGCCGAGTTCGAAGAAACCACGGGTTTGCTGGGTCGGATCGCGGGTGATCACGCGGATCGCACCGGCGCTGCTGTTCCGCCCATACAGCGTGCCTTGCGGGCCGCGCAGCACTTCGACGCGTTCGACGTCGTTGAAGTCGAGCATCGAGGAAATGGCCCGCGGGATGTACAGGTCATCGGCGTAGACCGCGACGGCCGACTCCTGGATCGGGTCGGTTTCACCGATGCCACGTATCCCGTAGGTCTGTGCGCTGTAGGAGATCGACTGGCGGCTGAGGGTCAGGTTCGGTACCTGCCCGGAGAGGTCGCGAATGCTTTTGATCTGCTTGTCTTCGAGGGCCTTTTCGTCGAAGGCGGAAATTGCCAGCGGGGTCTTTTGCAGGTCTTCGCTGTGGTGTTCGGCGGTGACGGTAACGACAGGGAGGGCACCATCCTTGGTGTTTTCTTCGGCGTGAGCCGACAAGCCGAATATCGCCAGCGACACGGCCAGCGTCAGACGGTTTGAGCGGAAAGTGGTGTGCATGGTGAGCCCCGGGTGTGTAAGTGCTGCGTTGGCGTTGTCGGTTTTTTTGGGCAAAGCGTTGCCGGGGCCGTGGTTTGAGGACCATGGCAGCGGTGGCTTGAGCCGGTTTCTGGTTTGGGTGCAGCGGTTGACCGTGGAATGGTGTCGGCCGGAAAGCGGTAGTTCCGTGGGCCTCCACCTGGTCAGGGGTCGGTGATGGTTGTAACGATATTTATATAAGTAGCGGCTGTAAAAGTCCGATTAGTTATAAGTTAATTATAAAAAATAGGCATTAAATAGTTAATAAAAATGCGTAAGTCTGATGTTGTGTGTTGGCCGTAAAAACGAAATCGCGGGCAAGCCACGCTCCCACAGATAATGCAAAACCTGTGGGAGCGTGGCTTGCCCGCGATGACGTCAGTTCGGTAGAAACTCAATACCCGCGTTGCACGTTCGCCTGATTCTCCAACGCCAGACCATTGAGAAACCGCTCGAGATTGCCCAGGAAACTGTCGGCGATTTCATGGCGGCTGTTGCTGGAAATCGCCGAGGTATGGGGTGACAGGCGCACCCGCGGATGGACGTAGAGCGGGTGACCGTCGGGCAAGGGTTCGGGTTCGGTGACGTCCAGCGACGCCAGGCCGATGCGTCCGGTGTCGAGCGCTTCCAGCAACGCTTGATGGTCGAGCAGGCCACCACGGGCGATGTTGATCAGGTGCAAGCCAGGTTTGGCGCTGGCGAGCACCGCACTATCTACGATATGCCGAGTGGCGTCGGTCAACGGTGCGGCCAGCACCAGATGATCGGAACGCGCAAACAGCTCATGGATGTCCCGCGCCGCTTCGACGCCTTCAACCTCGAACGGTGTCTGACTCTGACGCAGTGCCAGTACCTTGATGCCCAGGGCGTGGGCCTTGGTCGCCAGGCTGCGGCCAATGGCGCCAAAGCCGAGAATCCCCAGCGTGGTGCCCTTGAGCGGGGTCAGCGCCGTGAAATTCCATTGCGAATCATGCACCCAGATATCCGGCAGACGCTTGGCCGCGGCGAAAATTGCGGCCAGGGCGAACTCGGCGATGTTATCGGCGGCGCTGCCCCGCGAGGTGCTCACCGGCGGGCCGTTGAACAGCCATTGCGGGTAGAAGTCGATGCCCGACGACACCACTTGAATCCATTGCAGTCCATAGGGCCAGCCCGGTGGCGGTGTGTCCGGGGCCTGATAGCCACGCACATTGATTGGCCGCGCCAGCAGGATGCCGACTTCCGCCGGCAGGTCGCTGGGCACCCCGGCTGGCACGCCGATGACGCGGGCCTCGGGATGGGTTTGACTGAGACGCTGGCGGATCACTTCATTGAAGTCCTCATCCAGTTGGCTGGCGATGACAAGCTGGCTCATGGGTGTTCCTTGGACTGGGATGGGGGCTGGCGCCGGGCGAATACGGCTTTGCCGACGCCTTGCAGAATGGCGTCGTTTTGCGGGGTGTGGACGCGGCTGCACAGCACGTCGCGGTAATGCCGTTGCAGCGGATTATTACGTGACAGGCCCGGATTGCCGGACGCCTCAATGGCCAGCTCGACGGCACGAATCGCATTGCCGGTCACCAGGTATTTCAGCTGTGCCGCGTTGTTGGCCGGCGTGTGGCCCTCGGCGGCGGCATCGAGCAAACTGCGGTTGGCGAACAACAAAGTGTCTATGTGGCCGACGGTTTCCTGAAAGCGCGGCAGGGTCGACAACGCTGCGCCGAGGTTGGACGGCGCTCGGGTTTCCAGCCATTGCACCAACCAGTCGCGGGCGGCCTGGGCAACGCCGTCGTAGACCGATGACAGCAACACCGACATCCACAGCAAACCATCGCCATCGAGTTCGGGTTGCGGCGCGCTCCAGCGGCTGACGCTGACCGCGTGATCCAGCGGCACCAGTACGTTGTCGAATACCACCTCATGGCTGCAAGTGGCGCGCATGCCCAGATGATCCCAGTCCTCGATGATGCTGATGCCCGGCGTGTCCTTGTGCACCAGCCAGGCACCGACCAGCGGGTCCTCATCACTGCTGCGCGCCCAGACGCTGAACCAGGTCAGGCCATGGCTGCCGGTGGAGTAGGTTTTTCGCCCGCTGATCCGCCAGCCTGCGGAAGTGCGTCTTGCGACGGTCGCCGGCAGACCGCCGCGCGCGGGGGTGCCGAGATCGGGCTCGACCCGCAAGGCGTTGATCAGCGCACCCTTCTGGATGGCGTCATGCGCCACTTGCAGACGCAACGCTTCGGGCCAGTTTCGATTGTCTTGCAGGCGCGAGTGCTGGAGGTACTGCATCACCAGGATCAACGCCGTCGAAGGCTCGCCTTTGGCGATTGCACTGATGGCTTTGCGCGCCTGTGCCAGGTTCGCGCCGCCACCGCCCAGGGCTTTGGGCACGGTCAACGCAACCAGGTCGTGCTCATGCAACAGCTTGAAGTTGTCATGGGGGAAGGCGCCGCTCTCGTCATAAACATGGGCAGTGGCGCTCAGCTGTTCGCTGATGCCCTCAAGCAAGGCCTCGAAATTGGCTACTTCGACCGAGCGCAGCACGGGCGGGTGTTGGGAAGAAAGACTCATGGTGATTTCACTCGATCAAAAAGGGTGAGAGCCGGCTCATAGCGCAAGCAGCTTGAACTGACGGTCCCAAAGTGGGCTGACATCGAGCCGTTCACTCAACACACCCGCGTCGAAAAACAGGTCTGCCACTTCCTGCTGCGAGGCGATGGCCTGATCGTTCACTTCGATGATTCTCGAGGCCTGGCTGCGGTTGTTGTACATGTCGAGGAACACGGTTTTATCGACACCCAACAGCTGCGCCGATTTGGTGGCCCAGGGTTCGGGGTTGTTGTTGATCCACTCCAGGGTGCGCGCTTGTCGCTGCAGGTAGTCCTGAATGGCCTGCTTGCGCAGTGGGTCTTCCAGCGCGGCAGGGCGTGCGGCGATCAGGTAGTTGCCGGACAAATACCCCAGCGCGGTTTTCAGTACGCGGGCGCCACTGCGGAACTTCGCCAATTGGATGAACACGCCGTAGATCACCCAGGCATCGAGCTGTCCGCTCTGAAAAGCGGAAAAACCGTCCTGAGGCGTGAGCGCCACCGCGGTGATGTCCTTCATGGTCAGGCCCTGTTCCTTCAATGCCTTGATCAGGAAGTAGTGCGAGGTGGTGGAGCGCACGTAGCCAACCCGCTTGCCGCGTAACTGCCCGACCGATTCGATGGTCGAGTCCTTGGGAATCAGGAACACCTGGTTGTTCACGTCGCCTTGCAGCACCGCGATCAGTCTCGGTTGACGGTGACTCTGGATCGAGAAGATCGGCGGGATCTCACTCATTGAACCAATGTCCAGGCTGCCCGACGCCAGTGCCTCGACGATCAGGTTGCCACCGGCAAATTCCGCGTAATCGACTTTATACGGGCGCGTGGAGGTGCCGGCGTCATCGGTGAAGTACGAATCCTGGCCGCGATAGGTGGCGACGCCCAGGGTCAAGTCCGAGAGGCTGGTCGTTTGGGCGAACGCTCGAGAGGCCAGTCCCAGTGAGGACAACCCCAACGCACCGAGGGCGATCGAGCTGGCCGTGAGAAAGCCGCGACGATTGAACTGTCCCTGTGTGATCTTTTTCGTCATGGTCAGGCTCTTGTCAGATGGCGAGTTGGACGCAGGCTTGCCCCGGCGACAGGTTGAGGGATTCGCTCATGCCAGTGCCTCACTTTCTTCCCGGGTCTTGAGGGCGTTTTGCGCGTGACGGTTGGCAGGCACTTGCAGACCGAAGTTGTCGCGCAGGGTGCTGCCGCTGTACTCGTCGCGAAACAGGCCGCGCTGTTGCAGGACCGGCACGACCAGTTCGGTGAAGTACTGCAGGCCGTCCGGTAACAACGAGTTGATGATGAAACCGTCTGCCGCCCCTTCCTCGAACCATTTCTGAATCGCGTCGGCAACCTGCTCGGGAGTACCGACGAAGTCGCGCCGTGGCCTTGAGAAGCGCAGGGCGACTTCACGCAAGGTCAGGCCTTCGTCCCGAGCAAGTTGCTTGATCCGGTCCGATCCGCCTTTCTGGCTGTTGGACCCCAGATCGCCCAGCTCGGGGAACGGCGCATCCAGTGGGTACTGACTGAAATCGTGGTCATTGAAGGGCCGGCCGAGGGCGACGATTGCGTCCTCGATCGTCACCAGCTCCACGGCTTGCTGATAGCGGCTTTCCACTTCGGCTTCATCGCGGCCAACGATCGGGCGGATGCCCGGCAGGATCGACAGTTTCTGTGGGTCGCGTCCGAAATCGGCAGCGCGTTTTTTCAGGTCCTGATAGTAGGCGTGCGCATCATCGAAGCCTTCCTGGCTGACGAAAATCGCGTCGGAGTTTTCCGCGGCGAAATTGCGCCCGGCCTCAGAGGTGCCAGCCTGGAAAATCACCGGTTGGCCTTGCCGGGAACGGGAAATGTTGAGCGGGCCTTTTACCGAGAAAAATTCCCCTTTGTGCTCAAGGGCATGCAGCTTGCCGGGGGTAAAGAACTCGCCGCTTTGCTTGTTGTAGGCGAACGCATCGTCTTCCCAGGAGTCCCACAGGCCCTTGACCACATTCACATGCTCTTTGGCGATGCGGTAGCGAACGGCATGAGGCGGGTGTTCGGTCTTGCCGAAGTTATCGGCAGTGCCGCTGAGCCAGGACGTCACCACGTTCCAGCCTGCGCGGCCGCCGCTGATGTGGTCCAGCGAGGCAAATTGGCGGGCGACCTGGAACGGTTCGGTGTAGCTGACGGTGACGGTCGCTACCAGCCCGATGTTGTGCGTGGTGGCCGCCAGGGCCGAGAGAATGGTCAACGGCTCGAAGCGGTTGAGGTAATGCGGGCTGGATTTCTCGTGGATGTGCAGGCTGTCGGCGATGAACACGAAATCGAACTTGGCCGCCTCGGCCAGATGCGTCTGCTGCTTGTAGAAACCAAAGTTTACGCTGGCGTTGGGCTGGGCCTGCGGGTGGCGCCATTCGCCCCATCCGTGACCGACGCCATGGACCATTGCACCGAGTTTCAGTTGGCGTTGTTTGCTCATGGTGTTACTCCTTTATCCGTCGCATCGTTAGCGGGATGCCTGGTTGAGTGGGGCGCGCCTGGCGTTGAAGCTCTTGTCGAAACCTTGGGAAACGTCGATGTGTTTGCCGAGAATTCCTTCTTCCTGGTAGATGTCGGCGGTGGTTTGCAGGCCGCCGATGACCTGGTCGTCAATCTGCACCGGTTGCATGTGCGTGGCCTTTGCCACGGCGATGTGCACGTCCAGCGGCAAGCCGGTGACGCGCGCCTGGGCGGCGGCATATTCCTCGGGATGGGCGTTGGTCCAGCGGTAGGCGCGATCGACCCGGGCGACGAAATCGTCCAGTTGCTGGCGTTTGCCGGCGATGGCCTGGCTGGTGGCGGCGAAGTACAAATGATTGGTCAGCAAGGTTTCGCCGCTGACCAGCACCTTGGCCTGGCTTTGGGTGGTGGAAATGGTGGTGTAGGGGTCCCACGTCGACCAGGCGTCCGCGCTGCCGTTATCCAGCAGGATTCGCGACTCGCTCGGCAGCAGGTAGATGAACTGCACGTCGTGGGTGCTCAGGCCGGCATTGCGCAAGGCTTTGATCGCCAGGAAGTGGCCGATGGAGCCGCGGGTGGTGACGATTCGCTTGCCCTTGAGATCGCTGGCGGTGTTGAGCGGTGAATCCTTGGGCGCGAGGATGGCCGTGGTGTAGCGACCCTCGGCGTGCACGATGCTGACC
>NZ_JBFUIC010000073.1:0-22306 GCF_056402075.1 Pseudomonas sp. P4_C3 | reverse complement strand
CCTTGTGGGAGCGAGCCTGCTCGCGAAAGCGGCTTCGAACCCTAAACTGATTTCACATGCGCCAACGGAAACAACCGCTTGAAGTTCTCAGTGGTCTGCTCGGCAAACCGCTCGTAGGGCTCACCACGCAACATTGCCAGAAATTCCGCAACTTCACGCACGTACTGCGGCAGGTTTGGCTTGCCGCGATGGGGAATCGGCGCCAGGTACGGCGAGTCGGTTTCCACCAGCAATCGGTCGGCCGGCACCTTGCTGGCCACATCACGCAACGCATCGGCATTGCGGAAAGTGACAATCCCGGACAGGGAAATATAATAGCCCATGTCCAGTGCAGCCTTCGCCATTTCCCAGTCTTCGGTAAAGCAATGCAATACGCCTGCCTGGGGCAAGGCCGCTTCACGCAACAAGTCCAGGGTATCGGTGCGGGCCCCACGGGTGTGGATGATCACCGGTTTGCCGGTCTGCTGCGCCGCTTGCAGGTGCAGGCGAAAGGATTCCTGCTGCAACTGCGCCGCTTCCGGCTCGTAGTGGTAATCCAGGCCGGTTTCGCCGATGGCGACCACCCGCGGGTGATTGAGCTCCTGCAACAGCCAGTCCAGCGCCGGCGCGGCCCCCGGCTGCACATCCAGAGGGTGCACGCCCACCGAGCAGTCGACGTCGTCATAACGTTCGGCCAGGGCTTTGACGTCGGCCGCGTTGTCCGCGCTGACACCGATACACAGAAAGTGCCCTACCCCGCGCTGTCGGGCAGCCTCCAGGGCGGCATCCAGGGAGCCGCCGTGGGCGGCCAGGTCGAGGCGATCAAGGTGACAATGGGAATCTACGAGCATAAAAGGGCTGCAACTTGTATCGAATGGGTGGGACGGGCGGATGTTCTGATACTCGGAGTCTAGGCGCGGACAGTCATCTTTGGCCAGGCAACGACGCCCATTGCACCAGCAATGCCTCCAGTAGCAAGGCCGGATTGAGGTTGGCCTTGCTCAAGACTTTCTGTCGCTGGGCGAGAATCCAGTCCTGAATATCGAGGACTTTGCCCTGGGCGCTTTTCTGCGCCAGGTATTGCACGACCTTGCGCATGTCGGCAAGGCCCAGGCCAGCTTCGTCCTGGGTCAACTGATAGCGCAGGATCAGGCTCGACCAATCGCAGAACCAATCGAACAGGCGCAACATCGGAATGTTTTTCCACTCTTCGGCCAGTTGCGTCGGCGACTGCTGTTGCTTGAGGAGTTTTTTCACCCCTTCCACCACTTGCATGCGTTGCTCACGCACGCCCTGGGCCTGAAGATTGACCGCCGCCAGTGGCGAACCGGCGGCCAGTGTCAGCAGTTCGACGCGCTCTTCTTCGGAACACTCCGGCAACGCCTGGGCCAGCCACTTCAAGCTCATGGTCTCGCYCGGCAGCGGACAGGCCTGCTGCACGCAGCGACTCTTGATGGTTGGCAATAAACGGCTCGGCTGATGGCTGACCAGCAACAACACTGTATCGCCGGACGGTTCTTCAAGGCTTTTGAGCAAGGCGTTGGCGGCGTTGATGTTCATCGACTCGGCTGGTTCGATCAGCACCACTTTGCGCCCGCCCAACTGCGCAGTCTGCACCACGAAACCGACCAGGTCGCGAACCTGATCGACCTTGATCGCCTTGTCGGCTTCTTCCGGTTCCAGGATGTAGTTATCCGGGTGGCTGCCAGCCTTGAGCAGCAGACAGGATTTGCATTCACCGCAGGCTTGCAGCGCGTTCGGGCGCTGGCACAGCAAGCTGGCCATCAGGCGCTCGGCCAGTGCCCGCTTGCCGATCCCGGCCGGGCCATGCAGCAGGTAGGCATGCGCATGCTGGGCGCGACCAGCCAGGTGCTGCCAAAGGTTTTCCTGCCACGGATAGGCCTCAGCCACGGTTCAACTCCAGCAGGCGCGGCAGCAAGGCATCCAGCGATTGCTGAACCTGTGCCAACGGTTGGGCCGCATCGACCAGCACATAACGCGCCGGATCCGCCTCGGCGCGCTTGAGGAAGGCACTGCGTACGGCATCGAAAAAGGTCCGGCCTTCGAGCTCGAAGCGATCCAGACGACCGCGGGCACTGGCGCGGGCCAGACCGACCTCGACAGGCAGATCGAAAATCAGCGTCAGGTCCGGACGCAGTTCACCCTGAACGAAGGTTTCCAGGGTCGCGATGCGCTCCAGCGACAAGCCACGGCCGCCGCCCTGGTAGGCGTATGTCGAATCGGTAAAACGATCACACAAGACCACGGCACCGCGGGCCAGCGCCGGGCGAATCACCTCGGCCAGGTGCTGGGCACGCGCCGCGAACACCAGCAGCAACTCGGCGTCCGGGCTCATGACTTCGTCGACCGGGGCCAGCAGTACTTCACGGATGCGCTCGGCCAACGGCGTGCCACCCGGCTCGCGGGTCAGCACCACCTCGATGCCGGCGGCGCGCAAGCGCTCGGCCAGGTATTCGCGGTTGGTGCTCTTGCCGGCGCCTTCCGGGCCTTCCAGAGTAATAAACAAGCCAGTCACAGGCAGTCCTTAGTCAGAGTCATTGCGGGCTTTTCGGTGCGTTGGCATCGGGTTCCGGCATTTCAGGGGCTGGCGCAGGATCTTGCGCCGGCACTTGCGGTAGCGCCTCGGGAGCCGTGTTCGGTGAAGCGGCCGGGATCGGAGCCAACTCTTGCGAAGACTTGGCCTCCTGCGTACCGGTTTGCTCAGCCTCGGTTGGCGGCGTCTCGGGCGTGGAGGCGGGCGCCGGGCTGGAGCGGTAATCGGTACGACGCTTGAGCTGGAATTCCTTCACAGCATTGTTGTGAGCGTCCAGGTCGTCGGAGAACACGTGAGTGCCATCACCGCGCGCCACGAAGTATAGGCTGTTGCCCTCCACCGGATTGAGTGCCGCATGGATGGCTTCGCGACCGACCATCGAAATCGGCGTCGGCGGCAGGCCCGCATTCATGTAGGTGTTATAGGGCGTCGATTCCTTGAGGTGAGCCCGGGTCAGCTTGCCGCTGTAGCGGTCGCCAAGGCCGTAGATTACCGTCGGATCGGTCTGCAGCAGCATGCCCATCGCCATGCGTCGTACGAACACGCCGGCAATTTGCCCGCGCTCCTGCGGTACGCCGGTTTCCTTCTCCACCAGCGAGGCCATGATCAGCGCCTGGTAGGGTTCGGTGTACGGCGCATCCGCGGCGCGCTGCTCCCATTCCTTGGCGAGCACTTCGTCGAGGCGCTCGTAAGCGGTTTTCAGCAGCTCGATATCGGACATGCCGCGCACGTAACGATAGGTGTCAGGGAAGAAGCGCCCTTCCGGGAAAATCCCGCTGTGGCCGAGCTTGTCCATGACCTGGCTGTCGCTCAAACCGTCGAGGCTATGGTCGAGCTTCTCTTCTTTGGCCAGCGCTGCGCGGACCTGACGGAAATTCCAGCCTTCGACCAGGGTCAGGCTGTACTGAACCATTTCCCCGCGTTTCCACAGGTCGATCAGGCCTTCGACGGTCATGCCCGGCTTCATGCGGTATTCACCGCTGTGCAGGGGTTGCCTGGCGAGGTTGAAGCGCCAATATACCCGCAGCCAGAATGCGTCCTTGATGACGCCATTGGCTTCGAGTCGGTAGAAGGTGCGGGTCGGCGTGGTGCCCTTGGGCACATCCAGCAATTGCTCCTGGGCAATGTTCAGCGGCTGTACCAGCGCCGAATGAATTTTCCAGGCTGAAGCACCCAACAGCAGCCCTGCCAGAACCAGTCCGGTTTCCAGCAGCAGCAAGAATTTACGTCTCACGTATCAAGCATCCAGTAGCGCACGGGCAATGATTTGGAGTTTACGGGTGAGCGGCCCAACCGGCCAGTGAAGAGCAGCACAGGCGCGCACCGGCCAAACGCCATACACGCTGTTGCAGACAAAGACTTCGTCAGCCCATTGCAGTTGTTCGAGGGGAATGTCGGTGATTTGCGTGGGGATTCCCAGCGACCTGGCCTGGGACAATATTTCGCCACGCATCACGCCGGCCACGCCGCAGCGCTTGAGGTCAGCGGTGATGAGTGCGCCATCACGCACCAGGAACAAATTGCTGAACACGCCTTCAATCACGCGCCCGGCCTGATCGAGCATCAAGCCTTCGGCATGCTCGGTGTCCTGCCATTCGGCACGGGCGAGGACTTGTTCAAGACGGTTCAGGTGCTTGAGGCCGGCCAGTAATGGCTGTCTGGACAATCGCGTGGAGCAAGGAAACAGACGAACACCCTGCTCGCCATGCACGGCAGGGTAAGCAACGGGTGGATTGCCTTGCAGAATGCGTCGGGCCTGAGCCGAAGGATCCGGGGCGTAACCGCGCAGACCATCGCCACGAGTGAGGATGAGCTTGAGCACCCCGTCACCCAGTGCCGCGGCGTAGGCCAGCAGTTCGCTGCGGATCAACGCCTGATCGGCGGCAAGCGCCAGACGCGAACAGCCGTCCGCCAGACGCGACAGATGCCGGTCCAGCAATACGGGCTGCCCGTTGCGCACGGCGATGGTCTCGAACAGACCATCGCCATAAGCCAGGCCGCGATCCTTCAGCGACAAAGCGTCAGCCGGCTGACCGTCGACCCAGCTGTCCATCAGCCTGCGAACCGGCGGAACACCAGCGAGCCGTTGGTGCCGCCAAAACCGAAGGAGTTGGAAACGACCACATCGATATCCATGTTGCGCGCCGTGTGCGGCACGAAATCAAGGTCGCAGTCTTCGTCCGGCTCATCGAGATTGATGGTCGGCGGCGCTACCTGGCTGTTGATTGCCAGCACGCTGAAGATCGCCTCGACCGCGCCCGCCGCACCCAACAGGTGACCGGTCATGGACTTGGTCGAACTGACGGCCAGCTTGTAGGCGTGCTCGCCGAACACCGACTTGATCGCATTGACTTCGGCCAGGTCGCCTGCGGGAGTAGAAGTGCCGTGGGCATTGATGTACTGCACTTGATCGCCATTGATTTTGGCATCGCGCAGCGCATTGGTGATGCAGCGCGCAGCACCGGCGCCATCGGCTGGCGGCGAAGTCATGTGGTAGGCATCGCCACTGGTGCCGAAACCGATCAGCTCGGCGTAGATGGTCGCGCCACGCGCCTTGGCGTGCTCGAGCTCTTCCAGCACCAGCGCACCGGCACCGTTGGACAGCACGAAGCCATCGCGGCCCTTGTCCCATGGACGGCTGGCGCGGGTTGGCTCGTCGTTGYGGGTCGACAGCGCGCGGGAGGCACCGAAGCCGCCCATGCCCAGGCCGCAGGCGGCCATCTCGGCACCGCCGGCAATCATCACGTCGGCTTCGTCGTACATGATGTTGCGGGCCGCCATGCCAATGCAGTGAGTACCGGTGGTACAGGCCGTGGCGATGGCGTAGTTAGGTCCCTGTGCCCCCAGATGGATCGACAGGAAACCGGAAATCATATTGATGATCGAGCCTGGCACGAAGAACGGAGAAATCCGTCGTGGGCCGGTCTCGTGCAGCGTGCGGGCGGTTTCTTCGATATTGGTCAGTCCGCCAATACCCGAGCCCATGGCCACGCCGATGCGTTCACGGTTGGCGTCGGTGACTTCCAGGCCGGAATTGCGTACCGCCTGAAAACCTGCGGCCAGACCGTATTGAATGAACAGGTCGAGCTTGCGGGCTTCCTTGACCGACAGGTATTCCTCGACATTGAAGCCCTTTACCGAGCCGCCAAAACGGGTGGAATAGGCAGAAAGGTCGGCGTGTTCGATCAGACCAATGCCACTGCGGCCAGCCAGAATGCCCTGCCAGCTGCTTGGCACATCCGTGCCCAGTGGCGACAACATACCCATACCGGTGACTACGACGCGTCTACGCGACACAGCACTCTCCTTTTTCAAATGACGACTTTGCATCAGGCCTAAAGAAAAAACCGCACGCCGTGATGGCAGTGCGGTTTTTCCATGACAGCGAGCAACGATTACAAACTATTACGCCTGGTGGCTAGTAACGTAGTCGATTGCAGCTTGTACAGTAGTGATCTTCTCGGCTTCTTCGTCAGGGATTTCGGTCTCGAATTCCTCTTCCAGAGCCATCACCAGCTCAACGGTGTCAAGGGAGTCGGCACCCAGGTCTTCTACGAAGGAAGCAGTGTTGACCACTTCTTCTTCTTTAACGCCCAGTTGCTCAGCAACGATTTTCTTGACGCGCTCTTCGATGGTGCTCATACCTTGTTTTCACTCCTAATGGACAAATTCAGGCGGCTGGCCAGTGGGTAAGTGTATAGAAAGACTTTTCAGCTTTTCAACTGAAAGCTTCACTCCTCAAACCCGGTGACCCTATGCCTATAAAATAGATTGCAGCTTTATAACGGATTTTAGACAGCTCGTATGACATTTTTTTGAAGCAATCCGTCACATTTGAATTACATGTACATCCCGCCGTTCACCGGGATTGTAGCTCCGGTAACGTAAGCCGCACCGTCCGACGCAAGAAAAGCGACCACGGACGCGATCTCTTGAGCCTGCCCCAGACGACCCAGCGGAATCTGCGTCTGCAAGGCTTCACGCTGCGCCTCGGGCAGTTCACGGGTCATATCGGTATCGATGAACCCAGGGGCCACCGAGTTTACCGTAATCGAACGCGAACCGACTTCACGCGCCAGAGCACGGCTGAAACCTTCCAGACCAGCCTTGGCGGCAGCGTAGTTTACTTGGCCTGCGTTGCCCATGGCACCCACAACCGAACCAATACTGATAATTCGGCCCCAACGGGCTTTGGTCATGCCGCGCAAAACGCCCTTGGACAGGCGGAACAGACTGTTCAGATTGGTATCGACAACGTCATGCCACTCGTCGTCTTTCATGCGCATCATCAGGTTATCGCGGGTGATGCCGGCATTGTTGACCAGGATCGCCGGCGCACCGAACTGCTCCTGAATGCTCGCCAGAACAGCCGCCACGGACTCGTCGCTGGTGACGTTGAGTTCCAGGCCAGTGCCTTGAATACCGTTTTCCTTCAGGGTCGCGGCAATGCGCTCGGCACCCGACGCGGAGGTCGCGGTACCCACAACGATGGCGCCCTGACGACCCAGTTCCAGGGCGATGGCCTGGCCGATGCCACGGCTCGCACCGGTGACCAGTGCAACTTTACCTTGCAGACTCATGCAAGCTTCTCCTGATTCAGGCCAACGCTGCACGGGCGGCAGCGAAAGCATCTGGGGTATTGAGGTTGGATGTCGACACGCCTTCGGCGCAACGTTTGTTCAGACCCGCCAGCACTTTGCCCGGGCCGCACTCGACCAGGTTGGTCGCGCCCTTGGCTGCCAGCGCCTGTATGGATTCGACCCAGCGTACCGGCTTGTACAGCTGTTCGAGCAAATCACGCTTGAGGGTTTCCAGATCGGCCGGCACCTGGGCACTGACGTTCTGTACCACAGGAATCTGCGGTGCCTGCCAGTCGATCTCGGCGATCGATTCGGCGAAACGCTCGGCAGCCGGGCGCATCAGCTCGCAATGGGACGGCACGCTGACCGGCAACGGCATGGCGCGCTTGGCGCCACGCGCCTTGCAGCCTTCAATGGCGCGCTCGACGGCAGCCTTGGCACCGGCAATGACCACCTGGCCCGGTGAGTTGAAATTCACCGCACTGACCACTTCGCCTTGCGCCGCTTCGGCACAGGCTGCCAGTACGTCGGCATCGTCCAGGCCCAGGATGGCAGCCATACCGCCTTGTCCGGCCGGCACGGCTTCCTGCATCAGCTGGCCACGACGTTCGACGAGCTTCACTGCATCGCCCAGGCTCAGGCTGCCTGCCGCGACCAGCGCGCTGTATTCACCCAGGCTGTGCCCGGCAACGTATGCCGGGCGCGCACCACCTTCCGCCAGCCATAGACGCCACAGGGCGATCGAGGCAGTCAGAATGGCCGGCTGGGTTTTATCGGTTTGATTGAGTTGCTCTTCCGGCCCTTGCTGGGTCAGTGCCCACAGGTCGTAACCCAGTGCATCGGAAGCTTCTTTGAATGTTTCGAGAACAACCGGATGTTGCGCGCCCAGCTCGGCCAGCATGCCGAGGGACTGCGAACCCTGTCCCGGAAAGACGAATGCGAGGGAAGCAGACATGTAACAAGCCCCTAATGATCTTGTCGTCGGAGAATTGGCGTCCCGCTTGGGGGCGCAAGAAACTGACAGTTGGATGACCCATCGAACCAACCGGTCACATTTAAGCATTGTCCGACGAAAACGCCTAAAGCAATAAATCCTCCAGACGACCGTGAATGCGCTCGGGCAGGTTTTCCTGAATTTCGATCAGTGCGCGCTGAATGGCGCTCTGAAAACCCTGCACTCCGGCAGAACCGTGGCTCTTCACCACGATCCCCTGCAATCCGAGAAAGCTCGCGCCGTTATGCCGGGCAGGTGCCAGATCGGCCTGCAGACGCCTCATCAAGGGCAGCGCCAGCGCGCCGACCACGCGAGAGGCTACGTTCTTTCTGAACAACGCCTCGATGCGCCCGGCAATCATGGTCGCCAGGCCTTCGCTGGATTTGAGCAGGATGTTGCCGACAAAACCGTCACACACCACCACATCCGCTTCGCCGCGGTACAAACCGTCGCCTTCGACGAAACCGATGTAATTGATGCCGCGAGCGGCCTGTAACAAAGTGGCGGCCAGCTTGACCTGCTGGTTGCCCTTGATATCTTCGGTGCCGATATTCAGCAACGCCACCCGTGGACGGGTGATGCCCAGAGTCTCCGCGGCAACCGAGCCCATGACTGCAAACTGCAACAGATGCTCGGCACTGCAATCGACATTGGCGCCCAGATCGAGCAACTGGCAATAACCTTTCTGCGTCGGAATCGCCGCCACCATGGCCGGACGATCAATACCCGGCAAGGTCTTGAGCACGAACCGCGACAACGCCATCAACGCCCCGGTATTGCCGGCACTGACACAGGCCTGGACCTTGCCGTCGCGCAACAACTCCAGGGCTACACGCATCGACGAGTCAGGTTTGCCACGCAAGGCCTGGGTGGGTTTTTCGTCCATGGTAATGACTTCGCTCGCCGGGGCAATCGACAGGCGCGCGCGATCCACAGCCGAATGGCCAGCGATCAATTCTTCAAGTAGGGAGGGTTGACCGACGAGGGTCAGGTGCAGCGAGGGTGTAGCAGACAGGCAAGCAAGGCTGGCCTGAACAATGCTGCGGGGACCGAAGTCCCCGCCCATTGCGTCAATCGCGATGACTTGAGCGGACAAGTGATTACTCGTCAGCGCCCTTGTCGATCACTTTACGACCACGGTATACGCCTTCTGGCGATACGTGGTGACGCAGGTGAACTTCACCGGTGGTTTTTTCTACAGACAGGGTGCTAGCCTCGAGAGCGTCGTGCGAACGGCGCATGTCACGGGCAGAGCGGGATTTTTTGTTCTGCTGAACAGCCATAATTGATTAACTCCTAAACGTTTGGGTCACGCTTTAACTGCGCCAATACACTGAACGGGTTGGACCGCGTTACCTCGTCCTCGCTCGGTTCGGGCTCATCTGCTCCCGCCGGCTGCTGGCATTCTTCCGGATGATGAGCAGGCACAATGGGCAAGGCGAGCAGAAGCTCCTCCTCGATCAGTGACTGCAGATCCAAAGGATCTTCGCCCAGTTCCAGCACGTCATAACCTTTCGGCAACGACTGGGTATTCGCACCCTCCTTCACCACGGCGTAACTGCATTCGCTGTGGATCGGCAGGGTGACCAGCTCAAGACAACGCTGGCAAACCATTTTGACTTCAGTGTCGATAAAGCTGTGGATGACCACAGATTTACGTTCATCTCGTTCAAAAACGAATTTAGCCTGCACCGTACCGACATTGTCGGAAAGCGGGTCGCAGAGTCTCTCCAAATCGGCCAGCAGCATTTCACCTTGAAGGGTGGTGCCACGATCAGCCAATTTGCGCGGGTCAACGTGAGGTGGAATCGGGTCATTCAACATAGGCGCAGCATTATAGGGATGCACCCGCCCATGTCAAAGGAAATTCAGCCCTGTCCGTCACTTGGAAGCCTCGCTAGAATTCGCACCTGCCTTATGGAGATGCGCATGCTGCCTTTATTACTCGCTTCTGGCTCGGTCTATCGCCGGGAATTGCTGGCCCGCCTGCAGCTGCCTTTCACGTGCAGCTCGCCGGATATCGACGAAAGCCATCGCCCTGGCGAATCCGCCATCGAGCTGGTCAAGCGCCTCGCCGAAGAGAAAGCGCGCGCCCTGGCCGACAGCCATACCGCTCATCTGATAATCGGTTCCGACCAGGTCGCCGTGCTGGGAGAGCGAATTATCGGCAAGCCCCACACTTTCGAAAAAGCCCGCGAACAACTGCTGGCCGCCAGCGGCACACGCGTGACGTTCCTGACCGGCCTGGCCCTGCTCAACAGCCAGACCGGGCACTGCCAGGTCGATTGCGTGCCGTTCACCGTACACATGCGCACACTCGACGCACCCCGCATCGAACGCTACCTGCACGCCGAGCAGCCCTACGACTGCGCAGGCAGCTTCAAGGCCGAAGGGTTGGGGGTGAGCCTGTTTCAAAGCACGCAAGGCCCTGACGCCACCAGCCTCGTCGGCCTGCCACTGATTCGCTTGACCGACATGCTCCTGACCGAAGGCGTGCAAATCCCCTGAAGTTCAAAAGATCGCAGCCTTCGGCAGCTCCTACGCGGGCCGGTTTCACCCATGAATCGCGGGCACACCCAAATCCTGTAGGAGCTGCCGCAGGCTGCGATCTTTTGATTCTAAAAAAAACCGGCTGATGCCGGTTTTTTTATCACAAGAGACTCAGCGCAGCGACGGACCGTTAAAACCCATCCACATCGCCAAATGCTCAGCCACGCTGGCACCGAGTTTTTTCGAGAAGCGATCGAACGGCGACTCCTGAACGGTAAAGTCCACCAGCTCTTTCTCGCCGATCACATCCCGCGCAACCGAACTGGCATTGCCCAGCCCGTCGATCAACCCCAGCGGCAACGCCTGCTCGCCGGACCAGACCAGACCGGAAAACAGCTCCGGATGYTCCTTGTCCTTCAGGCGATCGCCACGCCCTTGCTTGACGCTATTGATGAACTGCTGGTGGGTCGTATCGAGCACGCCCTGCCAGAAGGCGGTTTCTTCCGGCTTCTGTGGCTGGAACGGATCGAGGAATGACTTGTGCTCGCCAGAGGTGTAAGTGCGACGCTCGACGCCCAGCTTCTCCATGGTGCCGACAAAGCCATAACCGGCTGCCGTCACACCGATGGAGCCGACCAGGCTCGCCTTGTCGGCGTAGATCTGATCCGCCGCGCTGGCGATGTAGTAGGCACCGGAAGCCCCCAGGTCGGAAATGACCGCATACAGCTTGGTGTCCGGGTGCAGGCCGCGCAGGCGACGGATCTCGTCATAGACATAACCCGACTGCACCGGACTGCCGCCCGGGCTGTTGATGCGCAGGATGACGCCCTTGACCTTGTCGTCCTCGAAAGCCGCGCGCAGGCTGCCAACGATATTGTCTGCGCTGGCCGGCTCCTTGTCGGCAATCATGCCTGTCACATCGATCAGCGCCGTGTAATTGGCACTGCGGGTAGCGGCCTTTTCCATATCCATCAGCGGCGAAAACAGGGCAATTGCGCCGAACAGATACACAAAAGTCAGCAGCTTGAAGAATATCCCCCAGCGACGGGACCGGCGCTGCTCCTGCACGCCGGCCAGCAGTGTCTTCTCCAGCAACTTCCAGCTTTTGTCGTCACCGCTCTCTGCGCTCGCCTTGGCGGGCGCCTTCCATTCGTCGGTCATGCCATCCACCCCAAAAACAACCGGTTAAGCCCGCTGACTCAGCCAGGCATGCAATTCTGAAAAACGGTCGATGGCCAGTCGCGGCTCATACAACTTCAACGCATCGATCGATTGGGCGCCATAACTGACGGCCACCGAGCCCATGCCGGCGTTGCGTGCCATCTGCAGATCAAAGGACGAATCACCGACCATCAACGCCTGTTCCGGGCGAACCTCGCAATGGGCCAGGATTTGCTCGAGCATCAGCGGATGGGGCTTGCTGGCGGTCTCGTCGGCAGCGCGGGTGATATCAAAGTAATTCTCCCAGCCATGGGACTTCAACACCCGATCCAGCCCGCGACGGGCCTTGCCGGTCGCCACAGCCAGATGATAGCCCTCGGCACGAAACGCCTCGAGCGACTCGACCACACCCTCGAACAGCGGCGAAGGCACAGCCTCCGACGCAATGTAATGCTCAGCATAGTGCTCACGGAACGCGATCAGCTCGGCATCAGCGATTTCGGGGTACAGCGTGCGGATCGCTTCCGGCAAGCCCAGGCCGATGATGCCCTTGACGGCAAAATCATCGCGCAGCTCAAATCCGGAGCGCTGCGAGGCAACGTGCATTGCCTCGACAATCCGGCCAATGGAATCGGCCAGAGTGCCGTCCCAGTCGAAGATCAGCAGCTTGTAATCAGATGGGCGCACTCAATCGCTCCACGGTCTTGGCCCACATCTCGTCGACCGGCGCTTGCAGCTTCAGCTCACCGCCATCGGGAAGTGGCACGGTCAGCATGTAGGCGTGCAGGAACAGACGCTTGCCGCCCAGATCGCGGATTTCCTTGCTGAAACCTTCGTCGCCATACTTGGTGTCGCCAGCGATGCAATGCCCGGCGTGCAGAGTGTGGACACGGATCTGGTGAGTCCGGCCGGTAATCGGTTTGGCCTCGATCATGGTGGCAAAGTCGCCGAAGCGGCGCAGGACCTTGAACACGGTCACGGACTCCTTCCCCTCCTCCTCGTCGACCTCGACCATGCGCTCGCCGGAACGCAGATTGCTCTTGCCCAGCGACGCACGGACTTGCTTGATCGAGCTCGCCCAGTTACCGCGGACCAGCGCCATGTAGCGCTTGTCGACGCCATCACCGCGCAACGCGGTGTGCAAATGGCGCAACATGCTGCGTTTCTTGGCGATCATCAACAGGCCGGAGGTATCACGGTCGAGACGGTGAACCAGCTCGAGCTCTTTGCAATCGGGGCGCAACTGACGAAAGGCTTCGATCACCCCGAAAGTCAGGCCGCTACCGCCATGAACCGCAATGCCCGCAGGCTTGTTGATCACGATCAGGGCCTTGTCTTCGAAGACAATCGAGGCTTCGAGTCGCTGCAGCAACCCCTGCGCCAGTGGCACCGGCTCGTCGCGCTCGGGCACACGAACCGGCGGCACGCGCACGATATCGCCCGCCTGCAACTTGTACTCGGGCTTGATCCGACCTTTGTTCACACGCACTTCGCCCTTGCGCAAAATGCGGTAAATCAAGGTCTTGGGCACGCCTTTGAGTCGGGCGAGAAGGAAATTATCAATACGTTGGCCGGCATATTCCGGCGAGACCTCAAGCAGTTGTACGCCTGGAGTCGGGGGGGTAGTCGTCGTCATGCCGCGGATGATAACAATTTTTTATGGAATTGAAGCACTTAATCATTACTGCTATAGTCGCGAACGTCGCCAAAAGCGGCCTGGACAGCGGACCAACGGTCAAAAACCGGCCCTGACCAACGCAATTCACCAGGACGCGAGGCCGTCCTACGGGGCTTTCGCTACGTAACGGTGGAGTTTGCAGGTGTAACGAGCGCAGGTGACATGAGGCCTGAATCACGCCACAAAGCAGAGTTTTCCACTCGTTTTGCGCGCCATATTCACGGCCAGTTCACAAAGTGCAGTCAGCTGCGAATGACCCCGAGCGAAGGCATCGGAAACAACGCCTAAATTAGCCATGATGCGTGACCTCCCCCTTTCGGAGCTCACGGTAAATGCCAACCCGCTGCGGATTCTGCGCGCGGCAGCACCCGAATTATCAGGGATACGTGTAGGGTGGAGATGCACAACCGCCGGACTGTGTAGCAACAGGCTTTCTCAAGACGCTTCATCTCGTCCACAGCCGCTGGTTGATTCCTCCTCCTGACTGAGTGCTTAAGTAGCCACAGCAAGCAGGACGCGTACGTCGCGATGAAGGCCCACATTGGCCGGACTTCGCTGGACACGGGAAATGGCCAACCACTCCCGACGCACCTGACACCGACCGTGAGAAGTCGTGTGTGCCGAACGCCGTTTCCGGCAGCCCGGAAACCGACGGTACTACATGAAAAGAATGCTGATTAACGCAACTCAACCCGAAGAGTTGCGTGTTGCACTGGTAGATGGCCAGCGCCTCTACGACCTGGACATCGAATCCGGTGCACGCGAGCAGAAGAAGGCCAACATCTATAAAGGCCGGATTACTCGCATCGAACCAAGCCTCGAGGCTGCCTTTGTCGATTTCGGCTCTGAGCGCCACGGCTTCCTGCCCCTCAAAGAAATCTCCCGCGAATACTTCAAGAAAGCCCCGGAAGGTCGCGTCAACATCAAGGACGTCCTGAGCGAAGGCCAGGAAGTCATCGTTCAGGTCGAAAAAGAAGAGCGTGGCAACAAGGGCGCCGCCCTGACCACCTTCATCAGCCTGGCCGGTCGTTACCTGGTGCTGATGCCGAACAACCCGCGTGCCGGCGGTATCTCCCGTCGCATCGAAGGCGAAGAGCGCAATGAACTGCGTGAAGCCCTGAACGGCCTGGTTGCACCGGCCGACATGGGCCTGATCGTGCGCACTGCCGGCCTGGGCCGCAGCAGCGAAGAAATGCAGTGGGACCTCGACTACCTGCTGCAACTCTGGACTGCCATCAAGGAAGCCTCGCTGGATCGTTCCGCGCCGTTCCTGATCTACCAGGAAAGCAACGTGATCATCCGCGCGATCCGCGACTACCTGCGCCAGGACATCGGCGAAGTGCTGATCGACAGCGTTGAAGCCCAGGACGAAGCCCTGACCTTCATCCGCCAGGTGATGCCGCAGTACGCCAGCAAGATCAAACTGTACGAAGACAGCGTTCCGCTGTTCAACCGTTTCCAGATCGAAAGCCAGATCGAAACCGCTTTCCAGCGTGTCGTCGAACTGCCTTCCGGCGGTTCCATCGTCATCGACCCGACCGAAGCCCTGGTGTCCATCGACATCAACTCGGCGCGCGCCACCAAAGGCAGCGACATCGAAGAAACCGCCCTGCAGACCAACCTTGAAGCGGCCGAAGAAATCGCCCGTCAGTTGCGCTTGCGCGACATCGGCGGCCTGATCGTCATCGACTTCATCGACATGACCCCTGCCAAGAACCAGCGCGCCGTGGAAGAGAAAGTCCGCGAATGCCTGGAAGCCGACCGCGCTCGCGTGCAAGTCGGTCGCATCTCGCGCTTCGGCCTGCTGGAAATGTCCCGTCAGCGCCTGCGTCCGTCCCTGGGCGAAAGCAGCGGCATCGTCTGCCCGCGTTGCAACGGCACCGGCATCATCCGTGACGTTGAATCGCTGTCCCTGGCGATCCTGCGCCTGATCGAAGAAGAAGCCCTGAAAGACCGTACCGCCGAAGTTCGTGCACAAGTGCCGATCCCGGTGGCTGCGTTCCTGCTCAACGAAAAACGCAACTCGATCACCAAGATCGAACTGCGCACCCGCGCCCGCATCATCATTCTGCCGAACGATCACCTCGAGACGCCGCACTTCGAAGTGCAGCGCCTGCGTGATGACAGCCCGGAAGCGGCCACCAACCAGTCCAGCTACGAAATCGCCGCTGCCGCTGCCGAAGTGGAAGAAGTCCAGCCAGCCGCTGCAACCCGCACCCTGGTTCGCCAGGAAGCGGCGGTCAAGACGGCGCCGGCCCGCGCCAATGCTCCGGTTCCGACCGAAGTTGCCGCTCCGGCCCCTGCTCCGGCTGCCGTGCCAGAGCCAAGCCTGTTCAAAGGCCTGGTTAAGTCGCTGGTGAGCCTGTTTGCCACCAAGGAAGAGCCTGTCGCGCCGGTTGTGGTTGAAAAGCCTGCTGCCGAGCGTCCAGCCCGCAACGAAGAGCGTCGCAACGGTCGCCAGCAAAGCCGCAACCGTAATGTTCGCCGCGATGAAGAGCGCAAGCCTCGCGAAGAACGTGCACCGCGTGAAGAACGCGCCCCACGTGAACCGCGTGAAGAGCGCCAACCACGCGAAGTGCGCGAACCTCGCGAGACCCGCGAAGAAACTCCGGCAGTCGCCCGCGAAGAACGCGCACCACGCGCTCCTCGCGAAGAACGTGCCCCGCGCGCTCCGCGTGAAGATCGCAAGCCACGGGGTGAGCGCGAAGAACGCGTTCGTGAACTGCGCGAGCCTCTGGATGYCGCTCCGGCTACTCCGGCTACTCCGGCTGCTCCAGCCGCCGCTGCTACCGCTGAAGAGCGTCCAGCTCGCCAGCCACGTGAAGAACGCGCGCCACGCCCTCCGCGTGAAGAGCGTCAGCCACGTGCCGAACAAGCTGCCGCAGCCGAAGCTGAAGAAGAACTGACCACCAACGAAGAGCAACTGCAGGAAGAAGGTCAGGAAGGCGCCGAAGGCGATCGTCCACGCCGCCGCTCCCGTGGCCAGCGTCGTCGCAGCAACCGTCGCGAGCGTCAGCGTGACGCCAACGGCAATGTGATCGAAGGTTCGGAAGAGTCCGAGTCCGGCGAAAACGCTGAAGCACCAAGCGTTGCCGATCTGGCCGCCGGCCTGGCTGTCACCGCAGCGGTTGCCAGCAGCGTGATCAGCGCTCCAGCTGAAGCGCAAGCCAATGTGCAAGCCGAACGCGCCACTGCCGCTACCCTGGAAGCAGCTCCGGTTGAAGCGCCAGTCGTTGAAGCGACCACACCGGTCGAAGTCACCGCCTCGCCGGAAATCGAAGTAGCGCCAGCGCCAGAAGCTCAGCCAGCTGTTGAAGCGGCTGCCGAGCCAGCGCCAGTGGTAGAAACTCCTGCCGTGGCTGCAGAAGCGGTTGTTGAAACCGTGACTGAAACCGTGCGTGAAGTTCGCGAAGAGCAAACCGCATTCAACTGGGTTGCCGAGCCAGCCGTCGCTGAAGCCGCTGAAACCCAAGTGGCTGAAGCCATGGTTTCCGAGCCGGTGGTTGCTGCTGCAGAACCGGCTCCAGCGCCGGTGGTTGAAGCTCCAGTCGTTGAAGCACCGGTCGTTGCCGAAGCACCTGCACCGGTAGTCGAAGCCGCTCCTGTCAGCGCCCTGACGCCAAGCGGCCGTGCGCCTAACGACCCACGTGAAGTGCGTCGTCGCAAGCGTGAAGCCGAGCGTCTGCAGAAGGAAGCTGAACTGGCTGCCGCTGCTGCTCCGGCTGAAGCGGTTGTTGCTGCCGAGCCTGCACCGGTTGCTGCTGAAGTGGTTGAGGCAGCGCCAGCCCCGGTCGCTGAAGTGGCTGCCGAGCCGGTTGAGTCGGTGATCCACGAAGCGCCGCGCTCCGTTCAGAAAACGGTAGAGCAACACGAGCAAGCCGAGGAAAAAGAACACGAGCCTAAACCTCTCGTCTGATTCCATCGGCCACTGAAAAGCCCCGCCTGGTGATCCAGGCGGGGCTTTTTTATATCAGGACTTCACGACAATCCATTGTAGGAGCGAGCCTGCTCGCGATAGCGGTGGATCAGATTGCATCTCTGCTGGATGCCAGATCGCTATCGCGAGCAAGCTCGCTCCTACAGGGGATCCAGGTAGATCTGAAGATCTATGCGGGGCTAAAGATCAATGCCTGCGGCACATCCACATCCCACACCACACCAGGATCATCCACTGTCACTTCAACTACCCGCCCTTGGGCAAACAGCGATTTTGCGCCACGATCCCCCGATAGCGCCATCAACCCCGCCGCGAAGTCCCGTCCGAACCCGACCGGATGCCCGCACTCACCGCTCTGCACAGGCACGCTGATACTGTCATCGCCAATACCCGCCACCACTTGCCCGATACTGGATGGCAGGATGAACGGCATATCCCCCAGCACCATCAGCCAGCCATCGAGTTGCTTGCAGGCAGCGACTCCCGCGGCAATGCTGTCGCCCATTCCCGTCGATTCGATCAGTACAATCTCGCAACCATAGGCCTGAGCCATGCGAATAACCTGCGGGCGGTCAGCGGTCGTCACCAGCACGCGCTTGCCCAGCGTCGCCGGAAGGTTGACCAACGTATGCTCGATGACGGACCGCACCACACCGTCACGCCCGGTGCAATCGGCCAGCAATTTATCCTTTTCGGCGCCCGCCACCTGACGAAAGCGGCTGCCCTGCCCCGCCGCCAGCACGACGACGCCAATGGACTCGCTCATACCCTCTCCTGCAAGACTTTCTTCTGCTTCAGTTCGACGCCGTTTTTGACCGCCACGATTTCCGCCATGAGCGACAAGGCAATTTCCGCCGGATTATGACTGCCGATATGTAAACCGATCGGACCATGCAAGCGATCGATCGCCGGTTGCGACAAACCCAGTTGAGCCAGGTTTTCCCGGCGCTTCTGGCTGTTGACCCGCGACCCCAGCGCCCCGACGTAAAAAGCCCTGGAATCCAGGGCCGTGAGCAGCGCCATGTCGTCCAGACGCGGATCATGGGTCAAGGCCACGATGGCCGTGCGTTCATCGGTCGCGATATTCAACACCGCCTCATCCGGCATGCCCGAAACGAATCGTCCGTGCTGCTCCTCCCAGCCGTAGACGAACTCGCTACGCGGATCGCAAATCAGCACCTCGAAATCCAGCAGGCGGGCCATTTCAGCGACATAGCGCGATAGCTGCCCCGCGCCGATCAGCAGCAAGCGCCAGCGCGGGCCATAGATCGCACGCAAGGTCTGTCCATCGAACGTCAACACGTCAGCTTTATTGGCCGGCTGCAAAAGCACTTCGCCGGTGGCCAGGTTCAGTTCACGGGCAACGATTTCATGGGCCTCGCAACGGGCGAGCAATTGCTCGACCCAAGCCCCATCGTCGATACGCTCCTCGGTCAAGCGCAAGGTGCCACCGCAGGGTAAGCCGAAACGTGCGGCTTCCTCGCGGGTCACGCCGTAGGTGATCAATTGCACCGGCGGCCCGTCAAGCGCAAGGCGTCCGTCGTGCAGCCGGGCGATCAAGTCATCTTCGACACACCCGCCCGAGACCGAACCAATCACCATGCCGTCTTCACGCAAGGCCAGCATGGCGCCGGGTGCCCGGGGCGCAGTGCCCCAGGTTTCGACCACGCTGTACAACACCACCCGCTGACCGGCGCGATGCCATTGCAACACACTGCGCAGGACGTTCAGATCGGCGCTGTCCATCAGGCGCCAGCCTTCTGCCAGCCCGACAGCTGATAACGAACCGGCAGGTTGCGGATGCGTTTGCCGGTGGCCGCAAAGATCGCATTGCACAGTGCCGGTGCAATCGGTGGCACGCCCGGCTCACCCACACCGCCCAATGGCACGTTGCCCGGCGGCGTCACCAGATGCACGGCCACCTCTTTTGGTGCCAGGGACATGCGCGCCACTTCGTACATGTGGAAGTTATCCTGCTGGACCTTGCCGTCCTTGAAGCTGATTTCCCCCAGCACCGCATTCCCCAGGCCCATGACGCAGGCACCTTCGAACTGCGCGCGAATGCGCTCGGGATTGATCTGTGGTCCGCAATCGACGGCGATGTCGGCCTTGTGCACCACCAGCGTGCCGTCGTCTTTGACCTCCACTTCGATCACCGCCGCCACATACGTCACGAAGCTGTAATGCACCGCCAGTCCCAGACCGCGGCCCTTGGGCAACTCGCGCCCCCAACCGGCGGCCTTGGCGGCGGTCTCCAGTACCGTGCGCAGGCGCGCAGTGTCGATCGGATAACGCTCGGGGGATTCGCCGTAGTTCCACTCGTCACTCAAGGTTCGCGGATCGATCTGACGGTCCGGACCGAGCAATCTGATCTGGTACTTCAGCGGATCCTCCCCGGCCTTGTGCGCCAGCTCATCGATAAAACTCTGGATCGCGAAACCATGGGGAATGTTCGACACCGAGCGATACCAGCCGACGCGGGTGTGCACCGTTGCTTCCGGGTTCTCCAGGCGAATGTTGGGGATCGCATACGCCATGTTGGTGAATCCCATGCCCAGTTCGAACGCTGCCTCATGGTTCATGCCCGGTGCAAACAACGCGGTGATGCTCGGGGCCACCGTGCGGTGCAACCAGCCGGATGGCAGGCCATCCTTGTTCAGGCTGGCCTTGAGGTATTCGGCCGATACGGTGTGGAAGTAAGAACAATGAATGTCGTCTTCGCGGGTCCATTGCACCCGCACCGCTTTACCGGGGAATTCCTTGGCGAGGATGGCGGCTTCGATGATGAAGTCGGGCTTGGACTTGCGCCCGAACCCGCCCCCGAGCAAGGTCACGTTGAACGTGACATTGTCGAACGGCAGGCCCAGGCGTTCACCGATCCGTTCCCGGGTGACCTGCGGCGCCTGGCTTGGCCCCCAGGCTTCGCAGGCACCGTCCGTGAACCGCGCAATGGCGACCATCGGTTCCATCGGCGACTGTGACAAATGCGGCAAGTAGTAGGAGGCTTCCAGGGTGCTGTCGGCGCTGGCCATGGCCTTGTCGATGTTGCCGGTATTGCGCACCACCTTGCCGGGCTTGAGCGAGGCTGCTTCAAGTTCCTTGCGATAGGCGATCGAGTCGTAGCTGGCATTGGGGCCGTCGTCCCACTCGATTATCAGCGCCTCGCGGCCCTTGATCGCCGCCCAGGTATTGCTCGCCACCACGGCGATACCGCCCAAGGGCTGGAACTCCGAAGGCAACGGACGGCTTTCGATCTGCACCACCTTGACCACGCCGGGGACTTTCATCGCCGCGCTGCCATCGAAGCTTTTGACCTTGCCGCCATACACCGTGGGCCGCGCAATGATCGCATACAGCATGCCGTCGAAATGCACGTCGGCGCCGTACACCGCCCGGCCGTTGACGATGTCCTCCCCATCGATGGCCTTGGTGCCTTCCTTGCCGATGTAACGGAACTCAGCCGGCTGCTTGAGCTTCAGGCTGTCGCGGGCCGGAACCGGCAAGGCGCCTGCGGCGGAGGCCAGGGCGCCATATCCGAGCTCGCGACCAGAAGGCTCATGGACGACCTTGTGCAGTTGCGCATGGCATTCACCGACCGGCACTTTCCATTGTGCGGCGGCGGCCTGTTCGAGCATGGTCCGCGCGGCGGCACCGCAGCGACGCATCGGCTCGTACCAGTGACGCATGCTGCGCGAGCCGTCGGTGTCCTGGTTGCCGAAGCGCACTTCATCGCCGGGGGCCTGCTGCACCTTGACCATCGCCCAGTCGGCTTCCAGTTCATCGGCCACCACCATGGTCAAGCTGGTGCGCACGCCCTGGCCCATCTCCGAGCGGTTGCAGATCACGGTCACCGTGCCATCGGCGGCGATGCTGACATACACCTTAGGGTCATCGACCCAGCCATGGGGCATGCCGTCGGCGCCGAATTTTTTCTCTTTCTCTTCGGCAAACGCGTCCTGCCAGCCCCAACTCGCGGCGACGACCAATGCACCGGCTGCGCTGACACCTTTGATAAAACCACGCCGACTGAGATTGCTCAGGGCGAAATCATTCGGTAACCGGCTCATGCCTTGGCCTCCTTCAGGTGAGTGGAGGCCTGGCGGATCGCGGTCTTGATGCGGTTGTAGGTGCCGCAGCGACAGATGTTGCCGACCATGGCTTCTTCGATCTGCTCATCGCTGGGGTTCGGATTGGTCTTGAGCAGCGCCGTCGCCGACATGATTTGCCCACCCTGGCAGAAGCCGCATTGGGCGACTGCCGTGTCGAGCCAGGCTTGCTGCACGACTTTGCCGATCGGATCGGCGTGCAGGTTGTCGATGGTGCTGACATTCTGCCCGGTGACTGAACCGATGGGCGTGATGCAACTGCGGGCCGGAGCCCCTTCGATATGAATGGTGCAGGCCCCGCACAGGCCCATGCCGCAGCCGAACTTGGTGCCGTTGTAACCGGCCACGTCGCGGATCGCCCAGAGCAGCGGCATGTCCTCGGTGACGTCGAGTTGATGGTCTTGACCATTGAGCTTCAGGGTAATCATGGGCACGCCCGCATGGATCTTGAGTTGTGGGGTCGAGCAATCTGCCGCGGGATCTCGGTGGGTCGCACGCAGATCGACTCAGGCTAATGGGCTCTCTTGTGCAGACGCAGACGTCTGCACCGGGCCTTTGGTGGAGCAAGAGTGTGCATCGTTAGCTGACTAAGTTAACCGAGCATTAACAAAAAAGCCCTGCACGATAAACATCGTGCAGGGCTTTTTGATCCGTCCTGGAAGCTTAGGGGGCGTTCTCAATTAGTTTTCCCGTCGCGTTGTCGCCTTAAAGCGGGCCAGGCAAGGCGCAGGCCGCTGGAAATGGTTGTTCCCTTTCCAAGGCCTGCAACGCAGCCTGGCCCGTTTTAAGGCACAACCCGAAGGGCCGGGCCTGCTGTTGTGCAGGGC
>NZ_JBFUIC010000072.1:0-22767 GCF_056402075.1 Pseudomonas sp. P4_C3 | reverse complement strand
GGGTACGCCCGACGGGTCATGCGCCCGGCCACGCGGTAACCGACATAGCAGAGGAACGCGGTGATCGGCARACCGAACATCAGCACGCGGCCCAGGTCCGCGCCCAATTGGCTGGCAGCGGCCACTGCACCCGGGTGCGGCGGCAGAAAGGCGTGTACGGTCAACAACGCCGCACACATCGGCAACGCAAACACCAACAGCGGCTTGCGCGCACGCCGGGCAATACCATAGGCCAGCGGCATGAGGATGATCACACCGACCTCGAAGAATACCGGCACCCCGACCATGAAGCCGGCAATCGTCAACGCCAGGGGCGTACGCCGGTTGCCGAAACGGGTGATCAGCGTCTTGGCCAGCGCCTCGGCACCGCCGGAGAGCTCGATGATCCGCCCGATCATCGCGCCCAGGGCAATGATGATTGCGATATGGCCCAGGGTCTTGCCCATGCCGCCTTCGATGGTAGCGACCAGATCGGCCGGTTTCACCCCGGCCACCAGCGCCACCAGAATGCTCACCAGCATCAAGGCCACGAAGGGCTGGAACTTGTACTTGAGCACCAGGAACAACAACAGCGCGATGCCTGCCCCAGCGGTAATCATCAGGATTAACGGGCTCATTTCAGAAGCCCTCCACACCGGGTGAACGAAAGGATTCTTCTGAAAATGCCACAGTGAAGGCGAGTCATGCCTGGAGTTCCTCTTGTTATTGTATTTTTAGGCAAGCCGGGGCCATCGAGAGTCGCTGAGCGTCTCCCGGACAGGGCCTGCGTTATCGATCTGTCGTGTTCTATCGTGTTCTATCGTTTTAAAAGAATTCAGCGCACTACCAGTGCGCACCGAATGTCTCTCGCAGCTCGTCCAGCGCCGCCTGATCCAGCGGTTCAGGCTTGGGATTGCTCATCAGCCAGAGCCGCGCGGTTTCCTCGAGCTCTTCCAGGGCGTAGCTGGCCCTGGAGACCGAACTCTCCCAGACCACCGGACCCAGCCGTTCGAGCATCACGCCGCGAACGCTATTGGCCAGCAGCGCGACCTGTTCGGCAACCTTCGGCGATCCGGGTCGCTGGTAGGCGATCAACGGGATATGCCCGACTTTCATAACCTGATACGGCGTCAGCGGTGGCAGAATGTCGTCCGCCTGCCAGACACCGGCGAGCGTCAACGCCACCAGATGGGTGGAGTGGGTATGCACCACGCCGCCGACATTCGGGTTGCGGTCGTAGACCTGGCGATGCAACGCCAGAGTCTTTGAAGGCTTGTCACCGGACACCCATTCACCCGCCAGATTGACCTTGGCGATGGTTGCCGGATCGAGGCGCCCGAGGCACACATCCGTCGGCGTGATCAACCAGCCGTCATCCAGGCGCGCGCTGATATTGCCGGCGCTGCCGACGGTATAACCACGCTGGTATAGGCTGCGGCCAACCTCACAGATTTCTTCGCGCAGGGCGTTCTCGTTGCTCATTGCGCAGCTCATTGTGCACCCCCGGCCTGGGCGAGTTGGTTCAAGGCTTTACTGAAGAAATCCCGGCCACCGAAGTTGCCCGATTTGAGTGCCAGCGCCAAAGGTTCCTCAGTACTGCTGACGGTCGCCGGTACACCCGGATCAATCTGCGCGCCGATTTGCAGCAACTGCACACCCAACGCCTGGACCACAGCACCCGAGGTTTCTCCGCCGGCGATCACGAAGCGGCGCACGCCGCTTTGGCGCAGACCCTGGGCAATTTCGCCAAAGGCGTTTTCCACCAGACTGCCGGCTTGTTCGACGCCCAGTTGCTGTTGCACCGATTTGACCTCTTCCGGTGAACTGGTGGCATAGATCAATACGGTTTGCTCGTTATCACGGGCGAAGGCCAAGGCTTGCGCCACCACCGGTTCCCCCGCCGCCAAGGCCAACGGATCAATCCGCAACGCTGGCCGGCCGGCTTCGAGCCAGGCGGCCACTTGTCCATTGGTGGCGATCGAAGCGCTGCCGGCCAACACCACTTCCCCGCCTGACACCGCCGGAAGTTTCGAGGCGTCGAGGTCGCGCAGTTTGCCGGCGCGACGGAAGTTTTCCGGCAACCCCAGGGCCAACCCCGAACCACCCGTCAACAACGGCAGATCGGCGCAGGCGCTACTCAGGGTATACAGATCGCTGTCCGACAAGGCATCAGCGATGGCCATGCCGACACCTTGAGCCCTCAGCTCTGCGATGCGCGCCCGCACCTGCTCTGCGCCACGGGCAATCGTGTCGTAGCGCAACAGGCCGACATTCAGGCGGGTCTGCGATTGCAGCACGCGAACCAGGTTGGCATCGGTCATTGGCGTCAACGGGTGATTTTGCATGCCCGACTCGCTGAGCAGTTGATCCTGCACAAACAGATGGCCGCGAAAGATCGTCCGGCCATTCTCCGGGAATGCCGGGCACGCCAGGGTAAAGTCGCTACCCAGTGCGGCCAGCAGTGCTTCGCTGACCTGGCCGATATTGCCGGCCGCGGTGGAGTCGAACGTCGAGCAATATTTGAAAAAGATCTGCTCGCAGCCTTGCTCGCGCAGCCAGGCCATCGCAGCGAGGGACTGCTCGACTGCTTCGGCGACCGGCGTGGTACGCGACTTCAGGGCAATGACGATCGCATCGGCATCAAGCCCGGCAGCCACTTCCGCGCTCGGGATGCCAATGCTTTGCACGGTGCGCATTCCGCCGCGCACCAGCATGTTGGCCAGGTCCGTGGCGCCGGTGAAATCGTCGGCGATGCAGCCCAGTAGCGGGCGTGCGGTGGAGGTAGTCATGGGGTGTTCCTCAAACAGGCTCAGGCTTGGCAGTCGGCAATTCGATGCCCGGGAAAATCTTGATCACCGCCGAGTCGTCCTCACGGCCGAAGCCGGCACTGGAGGCCTGCATGAACATCTGGTGAGCGGTGGCCGACAGCGGCAGCGGGAATTTGCTGGCCCGGGCGGTATCCAGCACCAGGCCCAGGTCCTTGACGAAAATATCCACCGCGGACAACGGCGTGTAGTCCGCCTTGAGAATGTGCGGCACGCGGTTTTCGAACATCCAGGAATTACCGGCGCTGTGGGTGATCACCTCATACAGCGCATCGGCATCGACCCCTTCACGCAGGCCCAGCGCCATGGCTTCGGCAGAGGCGGCAATATGTACCCCGGCCAGCAGTTGATTGATGATTTTGACCTTCGAACCCAGGCCATGGACATCACCCAGGCGATACACCTTGCCGGCCATGCCGGCCAGGATCGACTCTGCCTTGGAATAGGCGTCGGCCGGGCCCGAGGTCATCATGGTCATCTCGCCAGCGGCTGCCTTGGCGGCGCCGCCGGAAATCGGTGCGTCCAGATACAGCAAGCCCAGCGCGGCCAGGCGCTGGCCCAGATCCACGGCGTAAGTCGGAGCGACTGTGGCGCAGCCGATCACCAGGCTGCCCGGCCGCAGAGAGGCCACGGCCCCACCCTCACCAAACAATACGGTCTCGGTCTGCTCGGCGTTGACCACCACGGTAATGATCACGTCACACTCAGCGGCCATGTGCGACGGTGACAGGCAAGCCACACCGCCCTCCCCGGCGAACTGCTCTGTTACGGCAGTGCGCACATCACAGGCATGCACATTGAAACCGCTGCGCAACAAYGAGCGGGCAATGCCCAGCCCCATCGCGCCCAGACCGACCACACCGACATTCTTGTTATTCATGGGGTACTCCAGAGGAAAGCAGCGACTGCTTCCACGCCTGCAAGGCGCAGACATTGGCCGCGTTGTAGATAGGGTTTCGGCCGACAGGATCAGCACCGGGCGGATCAACTAGATGAGGGGCGCTGTCGTTCAGGACGTGAGTCGGGATCTCATCGAACATCAAGGCAATCCTGTTTTTGTCGTGTTATCAGGTTGTCATACCGGCTGATGAAGATCATCTACCAGTGATCAGATTATGTGAAGTATTTTTTAACAATAACATTTTTTAACACGGCTTTCGCCGCGCAGAAAGAAGAAGTAGCGAGAGGCTCACAACAGCACTGCCGGTGCAAAAGGCAAAGCAGGTGTTCCTGCACCTCCCCACTGCCATCGCCACCCGCGATGGCAGGCTCGTGAATGGCTGATATACGAACGGCTTTTACCTCTCCTAACATCGGTCGCACATGACCACTCGGGTGCCGATCACCTTTCGGCACACGGGCTCCAAGAATAAAAACGCAAACCCGTGAGGTTGAACCATGAAAACCCTAGCCGTCAGTTCCACGGCGCAAGCTTCAGTCGTCGACGGAGTCGGTCAACTGACCGCCAACCAGCGTTACGTGACGTTGGGGGGCTCCTGGGCCGCCTGGCTGTTTGACGCGCTGGATGCCACCATCTTTGGCTTTGTCCTCCTGGCGGTCGCCAAGACCTTCGCCGTCGGCCTGGGCGATGTGGTCTCCACGGTTGCCTGGTTTCTGCTGGCCACCGGTATCGGTGGTTTCTTCCTCGGCAACATTTCCGACAAGATCGGCCGCAAGAAAACCATGATGCTGTCGGTGTTCGTCTATGGCACCGGCACCTTGCTCTGTGCTTTTGCCGACAGCCTGTGGCAGCTCAACGTGTTCCGCTTCTGCGTGGGCATCGCCGTGGGTGGCTTGTGGTCCGCCGCGGCGGCACTGGTGTCGGAGATCTGGCCTGCGGCCGGGCGCGCCAAGGCCTTTGCGGTGATGCAGACCGGCTGGTCGGGTGGTGGTCTGCTGGCAGCGATTTTCGCCTGGAGTTTCCTCGATGGCGGGAATCCTGAATCCTGGAGAAGCCTGTTCATCTATGCCTCGATCCCGGCGTATTTCACCCTGGTGTTCATCTGGTTGTTCGTCAAGGAATCGCCGGTGTGGCTGGCCAACCGCGAGTTCATGCGCCGTAACGCCGACAAGGGGCGGCTGATGGAAATCTTCCGTCCGCAGTATCTGAAAGTGACCTTGCTGGGCCTGAGCATTTCGGTACTGGGCATGTACGGCTACTGGATCATCACCACCTTCATGCCGGCTTACCTGCAGAGCATTCTGAACGTGCGCATCGATCAGGCTCCGGTGTTTGTCATCTGGATCGGCATCGGCGCCACCATTGGTTACCTGGCCTACGGCTACCTGGCCGAAAGCATCGGTCGTCGCTTGTCGTTCGCGGTGTTTTTTGGCGGCATGGCAATCATGGTGCCGGTGTTTGCCTACTCGGCGACCTTGATGCCATTGACCGACGGCAAGCTGCTGTTCACCACCCAGAACGTCATCGCCCTCGGTTCGCTGGCCGCACTGCTGGGCTTCTTCACCGGTTATTTCAGCGGGTTCGGCGCCTGGTACTCGGAGTTGTTCCCGACCAGCATCCGTTCGACCGCGTCGGGTTTCTGTTTCAACTTTGGCCGGGTCGGCGCCATCGCCGGCATCAAGCTGGTCCCGGTGCTGATCCCGCTCATCGGCTTCACCGCCACCATTTCCCTTGCCTCCGTTTCCTACGTCATCGCCGCTGTCATGGTGTTCACGCTGCAGGAAACCAAAGGCGTTCAACTCACCAGCGGCAACTGAGCCGACCGTTCAAAGGAAAAATCCATGAAAAATTTTCGCATCGGCCAAATCGTCCCCAGCTCCAACACGACGATGGAAACCGAAATCCCGGCCATGCTGACTTCGCGCTACGAACTGTTTCCCGAAGAGCATTTTACCTTTCACTCCTCACGCATGCGCATGATGCACGTCAGCCCCGAAGAGCTGAAAAAGATGGACATCGACAGCGACCGTTGCGCGCTGGAACTGAGCGATGCGCGAGTGGATGTCATGGCCTATGCCTGCCTGGTGGCGATCATGTGCCAAGGCGCGGGCTATCACCAGGTCTCGCAGGATCGCCTGAGTAAAACCGTGGCCTCCAATCAATCGACCGCTCCGGTACTCAGCTCCGCCGGTGCGCTGATCGATAGCCTGCACATGCTCGACTACAAGAAAGTCTCGATCATCACGCCGTACATGAAGCCGCTGACCCGGCAGGTCATCGACTACATCGAAGCGGCCGGAATCGAAGTGGTCGACTCCATCAGCCTGGAGGTTTCCGACAACCTCGAGGTCGGGCGTCTGGACCCGATGAATCTGCTGGCTCACGCCGACAAGCTGAACATAGGCCAGGCCGATGGCGTGGTGTTGTCCTGCTGCGTGCAAATGCCGTCGCTACCCGCGATCCAGCTTGTCCAGGATCGTCTCGACAAACCGGTGCTGTCGGCATCGATCGCCACCGTTTACCAAATGTTGAAAACCCTTGGCCTCAAGGCGCAAGTGCCCAACGCCGGCCACCTGTTGTCCGGGGCGTTCTGAGCCAATGCCGGAGGAAGTACTATGCTGGCCATTCAGGCCAAACCGGTACTTCCCATGAAACTCGATCCGGTCTCGTTGCGACTCTTTGTCAGTGTCGTTGAAGAAGGCACCATTGCTGCCGCCGCCAAACGCGAACACATCGCCGCGGCGGCGGTCAGCAAACGGCTGAGCGAGCTTGAAGAACTGCTCGATTCGAAACTGCTCAACCGCACCAACAAAGGCATCACCCCGACCGATGCCGGTCTGTCGCTAATGTTCATGGCGCGCAGCGCCTTGAACAACCTCAATGAAATCGTCGTGCAGATGCGTGACTACTCCCACGGCCGCCGTGGCTCGGTGCATGTCCTGGCCAATATTTCCGCCATCACCCAATTCCTCCCGGGCCTGATCAAGTCGTTCATGGAGCTGTACCCACTGATCAACATCAGCCTCGAAGAAAGGCAAAGCCTGGCCATCACCAAGGCGGTGTCCGAAAATCGCACCGACATTGGCATCTTCACCCGTCTTCCGCACGGAGCCGATATCGAGGTTTTCCCGTTTCGTACCGATCGACTGGTGTTACTGGTTCCCCTTGGGCATCCGCTGGCGACACGCCGTTCCGTCAAATTCAGCGAAACCCTGGATCACGAATACATCGCCTTGCGCAGTGGCACTCATCTCAACTTTCAGTTGATCAAGGCGGCCAACGACCTGGGGCGTTCGCTGAAAATCCGCATGGAAGTCTCCAGCTACGACGCGCTATGCCTGATGGTTCAGGCCGGCCTGGGCATTGGCATCATGCCCGAGGGGAGCGCGGCGATTTACAAAATGGACGGTGCGCAGGCGATCAGTCTGGATGAGCCGTGGGCCTCCCGGGAACTCAGCGTGTGCGTGAGGTCGCGAGAGGCGTTGTCGGTCGCGGCGGGATTGTTCCTGGAGCACTTGCTCGAAAGGCACTAAGCGATATCAGGCTCAAGGGCTCGAAGGTAAATCACGAGTTGATTCATCGATTACAGAAGGCTTGGGCCAAACGTCTCTGTAGCCCTGATGCGCAGTATTGCGGACACCAGCGTCCGAAGTGTTCGGATCTCTAGCGCATTTTTCCCGCCTCCATCTCTTCCTACACTGGGTGACCGGGCTTCTTGTCCCGCCCGGCACCGCAACCTTTCCCTTCAAACCAGGCTCAGGAGCTTCCATGACCCTGTCATCAAAAATTCGCGTGGGTCTCATTGGCGTCGGTCATTGGGCCGAGTACGGCCACTTGCCTGCCCTCCAGTTGCTTCCCGACTATGAGCTGACGGCAGTCCACAGTCGCAGCCCGGAAAAAGCCGCCGGGTTGGCACTGCGCCACGGCATCCGCTTTGCACTCGATTCCGTGGAGGCGCTGGTCAACCATCCGGAAGTGGATCTGGTGCTCGTGCTCAACACGGCACCCCAGCACGAGGCCACCGTACGGGCAGCCATCGCCGCCGGCAAAGATGTGTACTGCGAATGGCCGCTGACGCCCAGCAAGGCCGTGTCGCAGGAACTGATGGCGCTTGCCGAGAAGGCTGGCGTTCGGCATATCGTCGGATTGCAGCGTCGACTGAACCCGGACTATCGCTACGTACGCGATCTGTTAAAGGACGGCTATATCGGGGAACTGCGTTCGGTACGGTTGCATGTCAGCGTCGAATATTTCCAGCGTGAACGCCTGGCCGCCCTGCACTTCACCATCCCGCCGGAGAACTTTTCCAGCCTGCTTTCCATCTATGGCGGTCACTATTTCGATGCGGTGTTCAGCATGCTGGGCCATCCGCAGAGCATCAGCGCGCTGACTGTCAACCAGTTCCCGGAAGTGACGCTGATCGAGACGGGTGAAGTGCTGAAACACACAACGGCGGACCAGGTTCTGGTCAACGGCACCTTCGCCGACGGGGCTGTGCTGACGGTCCATATCGAAGCCGGGAAACGCAATAACCATGGCATGCAGTTGGACCTGACCGGCACCCGGGGCGATCTCAAGATCTGGAACACCACCAGTTTTGGCGACCCGTTCAATACCATCGAAGCGGCCCAAGGCGACTCGCAACCCATGCATACGCTCACGGTGCCACCGAGCTACAACTGGCTGCCGGAGAATGACCTGGGCGGCAGCCAGCAGGAACTGGCCAATTTGTATGCTGCCTACGCCAGGGATGTGCGCGACGGTACCCAGGTTGCACCTACCATGGCGGATGCCGTGCGCATGCACGAATTGATCGATGCCATCGAAATCTCCAACCGCGACGGCGTGCGCCTGACGCTGCAGGCGTAAGCGATCAGATGCGCAAATGYGCACTCATGTAGTCAATGAACACGCGCAACTTGGGCGAGGCATAACGGCTGGCTGGCCACAGCATCCAGAAGACGACCTGGCGGTCAATGCAGTCGTCCAGCACGGTGACCAGCTGGCCGCTTTCCAGCGCTTCGCGCACCAGGAAAGTCGGCAGAAAGGCAATGCCCCTGCCCTGGATTGCGGCGTAGGCAAGAGGCTCGATCGTGTTCGACGTCATCGTGGCGGGCAGCACCAGTTCAGCCTCGGAAGCTTCGAGCCGCAACGGCCAACGTTCCAGCTTTCCGGTTGCGGGAAATTTGTGCTGCAGGCATGAATGGCGTTCCAGTTCACGCGGATAAGTGGGTACACCATGTCGCTTGAGATACGTCGGCGACGCCACCAGCACATGTGCGCAGGAACCCAGGCGGCGCGCAGTCAAGCGAGAGTCGGTTTGCTCGCCGGTGCGAATCACCGCGTCGAACCCCTCCTCGATCACATCGACCATGCGGTCGCAAAAATCGATATCCAGTTCGACTTCCGGATACCGCTCCATGAACCCGTCAAAGGCCGGCATCATCAGGTCGCCCAATAGCGGAGTGCCCACCCGAAGTCGCCCCCGTGGACTGCCCGCCAGGCCTGACAGCTCGGACTCGGCAGCGGTGACCTCGCTGAGGATGCGGCGGCAGCGCTCAAGGAACAGGGTCCCCTCGGCCGTCAGCGTGATGCTGCGTGTGCTGCGATGAAACAGCCTTACATGCAAGCGCTCCTCCATGCGGGCAATGGTTTTACCCACGGTCGAGGATGACACCCCCAGCTGGCGGGCGGACTCGGTAAAGCTGCGCGTTTCGGCAACCTGCACGAACATCGAGATGCCATTCAGACTTTCCATCACTTTTCCTGCCTGCTCCGGTAGCCCCCCGCCAACAAGGCGGGATTACGGAAAAAACATCCGAAATGTTCGGCATCGCGGGATATTTTTCTCCGCGAATTTTACGCCTACATTGCGCCCATCCCACCACTGATAGGTATCGTTGTCATGTCCAAACTGCATACCAGCATCCAAATAGGTCCACACCAGATTTCCCATCGCGTCGTTCTGGCGCCACTTACCCGTATGCGTGCCGAGCCGGGTGCCATTCCTGGCCAGTTGATGGCCGAGTACTACGCCCAGCGTACCACCGCCGGTGGCCTGCTGATCGGCGAAGCCACTATCGCCGCTGCCAATGGTAACGGCTACCTCGGTGCTCCCGGTCTGTATGACGACAGCCAGATCGCTGGCTGGAAGCTCGTGACCGATGCGGTTCATGCCAAGGGCGGCAAAATCTTTCTGCAGCTCTATCATGCGGGGCGTCAGTCCAATAGCCTCCTGCAGCCAGGCGGCGCCCAACCGGTGGCCCCTTCCGTCGTGGACCACGGCGGCCTCGCCTTCACCGAGACTGGCTGGACCCCCGGCAGCCCGCCGCGCGAACTGACCATCGCGGAAATCCGCGGGCTGGTGGAAAGCTTCCGTGCCGCAGCCGAACGCGGTATCGCAGCCGGATTCGACGGCGTGGAGTTGCACTCGGCCAATGGCTACCTGTTCGATCAATTCCTCCAGGACGGCAGCAACAAACGTACGGACATCTACGGTGGCTCGTTCGAGAACCGCAGCCGGTTCCTGCTGGAAGCGGTAGAGGCGGTGATCTCCGTCTGGGGCAGCAATCGGGTGGCGGTGCGTCTGGGGCCGAGCGGCAATTTCGGCGATATGTCCGACAGCGACCCCATTGGCCTGTTCACCTATGTCGCACGCGAGCTGAACAAGCTGGACCTCGCCTATCTACACCTGATCGAGCCGCGCATCCTGGGTGTCGCCGAAGACGAGCGCCGGGACCAGAACCCGGTGGCGTCGCAACTCATCCGCCAGCACTACAAGGGCACCCTGATCGCGGCAGGCGGTTTCTCCGGTGAATCGGCCAACGCAATCCTTGAGGCCGGCGATGCAGACCTGGTCGCGTTCGGCCGCCACTTCATCGCCAACCCTGACTTGCCAGAGCGCCTGCGCAACGGCTGGCCGCTGAACCCGTACGACCGCGAGTCGTTCTTCGGTGGCACGCAAGTGGGTTACACGGACTATCCTTTCCATACCGAAGTTGCGTGATCATTTGCACCACTGGTAGCTGGGGTCATCGTGCCCCAGTTGCCTCTCCTTCAAAAAAACACTCACCCAAACTGCCGCGTTTCACGGTCGCCTCTGCCAACGGGGTCAAGGTGCGTACCGGCTGAAGGAAGGTGCCAACGCATGAAAGACCTTTTCTCCTATAGGCTTTTCACAAGGGTGGCGCGACTGGGCAGCTTTTCGGCTGCGGCACGCGAAGTGGGTCTTTCTCAATCCCAGGTCTCCAGGATCGTGGCCGAGCTCGAAGCCGATCTCGGCACCCTGCTGCTGGCGAGATCGACACGTGCCGTCGTACCGACCGAGGCCGGGGCGGACTTTCTCTCGCGCATGGAACCCATCCTCGTCGCTGTGGAAGAGGCAGAGCAGAGCGTTCGCGGGGGCGCAGAGCTGCGTGGGGGCGTGCGGATGAGCATGCCAACGAGCATCGGCGTACGGGAAATCATTCCACGCCTCGCGCCGTTCGCAGCGATACACCCCAACCTGCATATCCAGGTGCTGCTTGCCGATCATTGGCAGGATCTGGTGCGCGAAAATATCGATGTTGCGATAAGGCTGGGACGGCTGGTGGATTCCAGTGCAACAAGCCGTCAGATCATGACGATCTCCAGATACATTCTCGCCTCACCGTCCTACTTGCGCGCCGCTGGGGAGCCGACTACGCCGGAGGACCTGCAATCACATCGAATTATCGCCGGTCCAGCCTCAACGGTGCCGAGCGGGTGGATGTTCAAACGCGATGGCGAGACCAGGACGATTCAGCTCGAGGCGCACTTCTCGACCGACGAAAACGAAGGCGCTGTCGCAGCGGCAACGGCTGGCTTAGGGATTACATCGACAACGGCCTGGGCGTGCCGGCGGGAGCTTGAAAGCGGTGAGCTCGTCGCGCTGCTCACCGATTGGGAGACCGAATCCGTACCTGTGCATGCCTACTTCCCCCACGGCTCTCGAACCCGCAGAGCCGGCCGCGCCCTGATCGAACATCTTGTCGCCAGCCTGCTTGACGATGCCGGCGGTGCTTATGCATCCGGCGCATAGAAGATAGCCGGCCACAGCGTCTACTCCGATCCCGCCGAAGCTGCCAATTTAGCGCCATACCCCGCGACGCAGCAGTCGAGCTGATCGACCTGGCAGCGTGGCGGACGCCCTGACTTTTTCGTTCAAGGAAATCCCTCATGCGCATGACTGGCAACACGATCTTCATCACTGGCGGCGGCTCCGGCATCGGCCAAGGCCTGGCGGAAGCCTTCCACAGGCTGGGCAATCAAGTGATCATCTCGGGACGGCGCAAGGAGCGACTGCAGCAGACGCTCGATGCCAACCCCGGCATGGCAGCCATCGAGCTCGACATCAACGACACGGCCAGCATCCAGGCCGCAGCGCAACACCTCATCGCCCATTACCCTGAGCTCAACGTGCTGATCAACAATGCCGGCATCATGCTGCTCGATCATGCAGAAGGTCCGGTGGACGATGAGCTTGCCCTGTCGACCGTCACCACCAACCTGCTGGGTCCGATCCGCATGACCTCGGCGCTGGTCGAGCATCTGAAGACCAGGCCGGATGCCGTCATCGTCAACGTCTCCTCGGTACTCGGCTTCGTACCCATGGCCGTGACGGCGGTCTACTCGGCGACCAAGGCAGCGTTGCACTCCTACACCTTGTCGCAGCGCTACCTGCTGCGCGAACACGGCGTCCAACTGGTCGAGATCGCACCGCCGTGGGTACGCACCGAGTTGCTCGACAGCAGCGAGGAGGAGCGCGCCATTCCCCTCGACCAGTTCATTGCCGGCGCCATGGCGCAATTCGAGAGCGGCGTGAACGAAATCCTGGTCGCGCCCGCTGAAGCCATGCGCGCCAATCCTGGTCCGAACGAGCATGCCTGGGTCAACGGGTTCAACGACATGATTGCCAACGGACCGGCTTTCGGCTGAGTCCACAAGGCGATATTGGGCGGCCCTACAGCCGCCCTCCCCTTTACTTTGTTAGCAGGAAACCGACCATGACTTCACTCACCCCCGCCGAGAACAAGGCCATCGTCCTCGAAGGCTTCGCAACCCTGTTCAATCGCAAGGATCTGGCTGCGGCCGAACGCTACTGGTCGCCCTCCTATATCCAGCACAGTGCCCATGTGCCCCCGGGTCGCGAGGGTCTGTTCGAACTGGTCGCCGCAGGAGCGCCCGATTTGCGTTACGAATGCCAGCTGGCAGTCGCTGAAGGCGACTTCGTCATGTTGCACGGTCGCTTCACTGGCATCGGCCAGCCGGCGAACTGGGTCGTGGTCGATATCCTGCGCCTCGAGGACGGCGTGATGGTCGAACACTGGGATGTGATTCAGGACGAGGCGACGCGCGAAGGTTCTGCCGGCGGGTATCCTATGTTTGGGGATCAGTTCCCAGGCTGATGCTCCATTAAACAGTTCAAGGAGTTCAGGCCGAACTCAGGCGACGCTCGATTGCGGGACGCATTCCTTGAGTTGAAGGCGTCTAGGTAGACAGCTATCAACGCAATCAGGCGGTCGCCTTTGGTTGATTTGTTATGTTATAACTAATGCAAGCGTGCACTGTCAGTCGCCACTGGCAGTGCCATCCATTCCCTGCTTGCGACATTCGATGACAACCTCTACTCACATCCCACCTATCACACCCTTGAACCAACGCCTGCTGTCCATTGATGCCCTGAGGGGATTGGTAATCCTCCTTATGCTGCTGGATCACGTGCGCGAAACGTTCTTTTTGCACCGTCAGGTAGCAGACCCGATGGACATTGAGTCCACTGAGCCGGCGCTATTTTTCAGCCGCACACTTGCCCATTTGTGTGCGCCGGTTTTCATACTGCTCACCGGACTTTCCGCTTGCCTGTATGGCCAAAAGCACCAGGGCAAGGGCGATGTGTCAGCCTTTTTATTCAAGCGCGGTCTATTGCTGGTACTGCTGGAATTCACCCTGGTGAATTTCGCCTGGACATTTCAGTTCCCGCCTACGGCGATTTACTTGCAAGTGATCTGGGCCATTGGCATCTGCATGATTGCCCTGGCCGGACTGGTCTGGTTACCCAGGCCCATTCTGTGCTGCCTGGGCCTGGTGATCGTGGCCGGGCACAACCTGCTGGATAATGTTCACTTCGCGACAGGCTCGCCAATGCATATACCTTGGGCGATTCTGCATGATCGCGGCTGGATCGAATTCTCCGACAGCTTGCGTCTGCGCACCTCTTACCCTGTGCTTGCGTGGATCGGTGTGATCGCCCTTGGATACAGTATCGGCCCTTGGTTTGCTGGCCAGGTTTTGGCCGCGCAGCGTCAACGTAATCTGCTGCTGGCAGGGGCCGGGACATTGATCGGATTTGTCGCACTGCGAGCAGTCAATGGTTATGGCGAGGTGCATTGGGTCGCCCATGAAGGCATCACGCAAACCCTCATGAGCTTCTTCAACATTACAAAATACCCACCTTCCCTGTTGTTCCTTTCGCTGACCTTGGGCATGGGCCTGTTACTGCTTCGTGCCCTGGAACGGGCTCAACAACGCAAGTGGGTCAATGCATTGGCAGTCTTTGGCGCGGCGCCGATGTTCTTCTACTTGCTCCACCTTTACGTACTCAAGGCGCTGTATCTGGTCAGCGTGGCGTTATTCGGATTGAACCAGGGTACTTTTTTCGGTTTCGACAGCATTTGGGCGGTGTGGCTGACGGCGGTGCTCCTGGCTTTATCCCTGTATTTACCCGTGCGTTGGTTCGCGGCATTGAAGGCACGCCGTCGCGATATCGGATGGCTCAAATACTTTTGATCAGGATCATTGGAGAGTAATGCTGTTCAGTTAAGCGAATGTGGTCCTCTGTAGGAGCAGCCGGTCGACGCTCGATTGCTCGCGATGGTCGTTAACGATAACGCGTATTTACCGGCTAAACGCGGCGCTCTCGATTCCATCGCCAGCAAGCTGGCTCCTACAGTTTCCCGGGATTACGTGAAGAACCTTTTTCAAGACATACAACGGGATACCCCTCCGCCAGCCTAAAAACCTTTATCAAAGCGGAATGAGGCTCCATAAGCAGAATCCGGTAAATGGTTAGCGCCATCGTCCCGTAACCGCGAACGGAAAGTACCACTCTGGGGTTCAGTACGATACAAGCCACGTTTTTGCAGTTCAGGAATGACCAGTTCAACGAAGTCCTCAAGGCTGCCCGGGCTGATCAGCGGGTTGAGCATGTAGCCGCTGGTGCCGGAAATACGGGCGTGCTCTTCGATCCGATCGGCCACTTGTTGCGGCGTTCCCACCAGAATCAGATCACTGCCACGGGTGACGTTGGCAAAGCGCTGTTTGACATCGCCGGCGGTCAAGGGCTTGCCACTGCCATCGGGACGCATCACATAGGAGGTCATGCCTTCGGTGTGAGTCGATAACGCATCGCTGTCCGCGTAACGGCTGATGTCGATACCGGTATCACCGGCATAACTCACCAGTTGCGCCTGCAAGTGATAGTTGCTTTGCAGTTCGTCATATTTGCGTTGGGCTTCGATCTCGGTCCTGGCCGTGACGATGCGCAGGACCGTCAGTGATTTAACATCTTCAGCGTGACGCCCCCGTGCCCTGGCCTGCGTCCATATATCTTCCAGTCCCTGGCGAATCTCCAGCGGGTTGGACTTGGCGATGAAAATCAGTTCGGCGTGCTTGGCCGCAAACTCGCGACCACGGCCTGACCAACCGGCCTGGATCAGCAACGGTGTGCGTTGCGGTGACGGGGACGTCAAATGGGGCCCGGCCACCCGGTAATGCTCGCCAACATGATTGATCGGTCGCACGCGATCGCCCTTGGCAAAGACCCGACGAGACTTGTCGGCCACCACGGCATCGTTTGCCCAGCTGCCTTCCCAGAGCTTGTAAACCACATCGAGAAATTCATCTGCGCGTTCATAGCGATCATCGTGCTTGATCATCTGCTCCAGGCCGAAGTTGCGAGCGGCACTGGTCAGGTAGGAGGTGACGATGTTCCAGCCGACCCGGCCATTGGTCAGGTGATCCAGCGTGCTGAAGCGCCGGGCGTGGGTGAAAGGATGTTCATAACTGGTGGTGACAGTGACGCCGAAGGCGAGGTTTTCCGTCACCGCAGCCAATGCCGGAATGATCATCAACGGATCGTTGGCCGGTGCTTCCACCGCCCACTTCATCGCCGCGTCGGCATTACCGCCAAACACATCGTAGAAACCCAGCACATCACCAAAAAACAGCATGTCGAGATGAGCCTGGTCGGCGATGCGTGCCAGGTTCGACCAGTAGCCCAGCGAGTTGATGGTCAGTCGTTCGTCTGCCGGGTGCGTCCAGAGGCTTGGCGCGCCGCCACAGCCAACACTGGCTTGCTCGTATAACGCAAACAACAGAGGTTTTGGATCGGACATCGTAGTACCTGTAAAAGTCATTAAGCGGATGGGTCAGCGCTGATGCTTGAAACCTTTGCCGTAGTGGCGTTCAAGACGGTTCTGTATCAACTCCAGGCCAATGGACAGGAGCCAATAGATAACGGCTGCGGTGGTGAGCATTTCGATGTAGCGGTAAGAGGATCGACCGTACGACTGCGCCAGGAACATCACTTCCCAGACGCCCATCACCGATATCAACGATGAGTCCTTGAGCATTGAAATGAACTGACTGGTTGTCGGTGGAATGATCGTGCGCATGGCTTGCGGCAGGACGATGTGCAGGAACGTTGCCGCCGGCCCCAGACCCAGAGCCATCGCCGCTTCGCGCTGCCCGGGTGCTACAGCCATGATGCCGGCACGAAAAATCTCGCTGAGGTAGGCACCATAATTGAGCGAGAGCGCAATGATCCCCGCGCTGATGGCGCCAGGAACCACCCCCAACTGCGGCAGACCCAGGTAGATCAGCAGGATCTGGATCAGCAGTGGAGTACCGCGAAAAAAAGACGCATAGAAACTGGCAATGCCGAAAGCCACTGCACTGCGAGACAGGCGCGCCAGCGCCGTCACGAAACCAAGGAGCAACGAAAGCCAGATCGAGCAGAAGCACAAGAACAGCGTCAGCGCGGCGCCCTGCAAGAAACCGTCAGGCCCCAAATGCAGGCCGACCAGGTTGGGCAACTTCTGCACAATGATCGAGAACTTCAGATCGAAGCCCATGAAAAACATGACGCACAGGCCGAACAGCACTGCCCAGGTCAAATACAGGCGAGTGCGAAAACCAACTAGCTGGCTGAAACGACGCGCCTCGGTTTTGGGGGCGACAGTCGCCTTGGCCGGGTGTGGATTGAGGGCTGTCATTGGCTGATATCGGCACCGATCCACTTCTGTGAAATCTTGCTTAATGTGCCATCGGCCTTGAGCTGGGTGACGACCTCAGTGACTTTGGCATTCCATTGCGGATCGCCCTTTTCGATTGCTACCACGTTGGGCTCTGCATACAGCGTATCGCCGGCAATTTTGAAGCGAGGATCCTGGGCGATGCGTTCGCGAGCCGTGATGAGGTTGGTGACCATGGCATCCAGGCGCACGCCCGTGCCCAAGGCCAGATCCTGGAAGGCCACGGTTTCGTTGTCGTATGGCGCGACCTGGACGCTTTCGAATGGATAGCTCAACGGCTTGTCCTCGGCGCCCTCAATCACCAGATCCTTGTTCAAATAGGCTTCGTAGGTCGACGCACTGATCACACCGACTTTTTTACCGGACAGATCCTTGCCCGTGACAATGTTCTGGTCTTTGGCATTCACCACGATCACGGCCGGTGACTGGTAATACTCCACCGGGAAGTCGAACACTTCGGCCCGTGCCTTGCTCGGGGTCATCGAGCAGACGCAGATGTCATATCGTCCGTTCCAGTGTCCGGCAGCGATGACATCCCAGGACGGTGTTTGCAGCTTCAGCTTCACCCCAAGCCGTTGCGCAACAGCCTTGGCGACATCGACGTCAAACCCGTCCAGTTGGTTCTGTTCATTGAGAAAGGAGAATGGCGGATAGCTTTCCATCAGAACGCCGGTCAGCTCCCCGCTCCTGGTTACGCGATCCAGTATGGGGCCCGCGAAAGCCGTCGAGCAGGTAGCCAGTAATGCCAAGCCAAAAGGTAAAAGCGCCTTAGTGTTCACAGACAAGAGCTCCAATCGATTCAAAATACTGAATAGATTAAAACGCACTATAAAAATAGTTTGTACTTCCTTTATGGAATATGCGACTACATTCAAGCTATATTGGATCGAGCGGTCCAGGCGCTTGCACCACTGCCCCTTCGTGGCAAGCGCTTTGCACAACCAAACAACCGAGCGAATCAGGCATTTTCGTCTAACTTGAATGGATGCGTTTGCATGATCCACTTCCTCTGAAAATGGAGTTTGACGATGAAAACTATCGCTTCCTGGCTGACGATTACGCTTTTTGGTCTTGTGCTTGGCGGCTGTGCCGCGGTTGGCGCCGGGAGTGGAGGCGCTGGCGAGATGGAGATTCGTTCGGGGAAAATCGAGCAGATTACACAGACCCAGATGCAGACCAATCACGATAGCGGTGTCGGTGCCATAATGGGGGGTATTGGCGGTCTGGCCCTGGGAAGCCTGATCGGCCACGGTACCGGCCGGGATGTGGCGATGGTCGCCGGTGCCCTGGCTGGCGCGGCGGGCGGCAACTACGCCGAAAAGAAAAAATATGATCAGCCCGTGGACGCACAGCAGATCATCGTTCGCACCCACAGCGGCGTACTGGTTCAGGTGACCCAGCCGATCAACCCGGGGCTGAAAAATGGCATGAACGTTTATGTCGAGGGTGCCGGTAACGAAGCGCGGGTGGTGCCGCAAAGTTAGGGGCGGCGACTGGACGTTGCACAGCCGCCCCATGATCCATGACTGCGCGCAATCCTGACTCGAATGGCGCGCCGCCATGGGTCATGGTTACTTGAATACCGGTACGCTGGCTGACGCGTCGGGCTTTTTCAGGTACTCACGCAACCGAACGCCAATCTCGGCAATTTTCACCTCTCCCGCACGCAAGGCTTGCGGGTTGGTGTGCACCGAGTAATTTCCCAGCGCCAGATCATAGGGATGAGGTACGGCTGAACCGATCACGAAGACCGTATCTTTTTGCAGCGCCTTGAGCGTCACGGCGCCGTTGCCAGGTTCGAAGATGGCCATCTCTCCTGCGTTGACCAGGCCTGGTGCAGACAAAGCGCCGCGGCTGACACTCAACCACAACGACTCATGTTCGCCAGGTGGAACATAAGTCCAGGATTCCCCGGCACGTAGCGTGACCAGCAGATAATTCATTCCGGCGGGGGCACGGACCGGGCTCTGGACACCCTGGTACGTGCCGAGAATCAACCGCGCCGGCCCGACTTCAGGCATCACACCTGACTCCAGGTATTGACTGTCGACACTGGCGTTTTCCAACTCAGGCGGTAGTGCAACCCACAGTTGAAAACCCTGAATCCGTTTCGATGTGCCCACCGACATTTCCTTGCCGTGCCAGACCCCGCCTCCGGCACGCATCCATTCGACACCGCCGTAGTCGATCATCCCCTTGCCCGAATCCGCATCCTCGAAGCGCAAATTACCTTCGGTGATGACGGTGACGGTGGCGATTCCTGAGTGCGGGTGAATTGGCATGCCGTTGATGAATGAGCTCTCACCTTCAAACAGATCCAGGAAAACGAACGGCTTGATCAAATGGCCCAGATCCGAAGGACTCATCAGCCGGACAATAGCGCCATGCCCGCTGCCTGTGGTGCGATAGCTGATTGCGCGGTGAGTTCCGGTTTCGCGTGCAGAGCCAGGGTCCATTGCGAAGTGAGGTGGTTGCTGAAGGTTCATCATGATCACTCGAAGTGGGAAGCCTCGCGGCCCGATACCTCAAACAATAGAGCGGGACCGATTGCTTGATTAGTCGATACAATTGGCTTGCACTCGTCCACCAATACCAGGAATGACCGGCCATGCTCGACCTCAATGACATCGCGATGTTTGTGCAGGTAGTCCGCTGCGGCAGCTTTGCCGAGGCGGCACGACGCCTGGGCATGCCGCCCAATACCGTGAGTCGCCGCATCCAGCAGCTCGAAGCACACCTCGGCACTCGGCTGCTGCAACGCTCCACTCGCAAGCTCACACTCACCAGTACAGGCCAGGACTTCCATGAGCGTTGTGCAGGTGCTGTCGACGGCTTGCTCGAAGCCGGACAGGAGTTGATAACGGGTAGTAACGAGCCCAATGGCCTGGTGCGTGTGGCGGCTCCAGCCGACTTCTTCGACTTCTTCCAGATGGACTGGGTGACCGGGTTTCTCGCCGCGTATCCACGCGTGAGGCTCGACTTCATACTCAGCGATGCGAAGGCCGACTTGATCGCAGAGCAGATCGATGTCGCGTTTCGCGGCGGCGCCTTGCGCGATTCCGGTTTTGTCGGGCGTCAGATCCTTGACCCGCGCAGCGTCGGAATGGTCGCAAGCCCCGCCTACATTGCCGCGCACGGCTCACCCCGCACGCTGCAGGACCTGGTAAACCACGATTGTGTGATCTCGGCGCAACCCGGCGGCCACGCCACATGGCGCTTGATCGGCCCGCAGGGTGAAGAGGAAGTGCAGGTCAGTGGGCGCTTCAGTGGCAATACCGCACAGGCATTGCGCAGGGCCGCCGTGGCCGGCCTCGGCATCGCGCTACTGCCACCGGTGATGGCCAGGCTCGATGTTCAGGCCGGCGTGCTCGTCCCGGTGCTGGCGCAATACCAACCCAAAGGCTATGGCCTGAACGTGCTGTATCCAAGCCGACGACAGTTGCCGCTTGCGGTATCGGCCTTCATCGACCTGGTGATCGAGAAGTTGAATGCCTCGGACGCACCAGAGGTGCACCCGTAGCGAGCGGCAGTCGATGCCCATGGATCTATTCCGCTGGTGGCCCTAGACTTCGTAGTCCCCGCCCTCCTCGCCGATTGTTAACGGGTTTCATGACTGAGCATGCCAAGTACCATCACGTATCCGACGTACCAGGCTTGGTGCTGGGGTCCGCTCGCTTTGTGGACACCGGTTTCGATCGCCATTACCACCTCGATTTCCACGTTGGTTTGGTCACCGAAGGCATCCAGCGTCATCGATCCAAAGGCGAGTCGTATCTTTTAGGTCCGGGAAGGATTGCCCTGATGCCGCCGGGTGAAATCCACGATGGTGTGCCCGAGGGCGGCGACGCTTATACGCTCAAGACATTCCGTCTGTCCCAGGCGCTGGTCGCGAGTCTGACCGAGGAGATCAGCGGTCAACCGAGAGAACTTGAATTGACCGGTGTGTTGCTGGAAGACGCAGGGCTTGCCGGTAACCTGCGCGGGTTGCATGACGCGATGCAGCAGGCCGTTGGGCCAGGTAGCCTGGCGGTACAGACGCAATGGATCACCCTCCTTGAACACCTGTTGAGCCAGTCACGGGCGACCAGGCCCGAAACGATTACGGGCACACTATCTCCCCTGCAATGGTCTCGCGTCAGGGACTATTGTTTCAGCCACATCGATCAGCGAATCACCCTCGATGATCTCGCTGGCCTGTGCGGGTTGGGCCGGTTCCCGTTCCTTAAACAGTTCAAGCGGACCATTGGCATGACGCCGCACGCATGGCTGCTTCGCCTGCGTCTTGAACGGGCTTGTGGCCTGCTATCGCGCAGCGGGCAACCGATCATCGAGGTCGCCCACGCTGTCGGCTTTTACGATCAAAGCCATTTCAACCGCGCCTTTCGACAGGCATTCGGCGTCGCACCCTCGCGCTACAGGACATAGGGCGTCGGCCATCAGGCGGCCGTCAATTTTTTACAAGCGCGACAACCTTCCCTCTCCATAGGATGCGCCAATACGGGCGAAACACCTTCGCCTGCGCAGCCGAGAACTGGATGATGAACGGTGAGACAAACAGACCGCCCGCGCTGGGGTTTTCAAGTGACAACATCGCTGGCGCATCGCCGGAGGTGGCACAAGCCATCGTGAAACACAGCACGGGCCAGGCGAGCCCCTATGGAACAGACGCGTTGACGGCGCAGGTCCAGCGCAAGTTCTGCGAGATCTTCGAGCGTGACGTGGAGGTCTTTCTGGTGCCCACCGGCACCGCCGCCAACGGCTTGTGCCTGAGCACCATGACGCCGCCCTGGGGCAACATCTATTGCCACCCGGCCAGTCATATCAACAACGATGAATGCGGCGCGCCGGAGTTCTTTTCCAACGGTGCGAAGCTGATGACCGTCGACGGCCCGGCGGCCAAGCTGGACATCGTCCGACTGCGCGAGCGGACTCGCGAAAAAGTCGGCGATGTACACACGACCCAGCCCGCCTGCGTCAGCATCACTCAGGCCACCGAAGTCGGCAGCATCTACACCCTGGACGAAATCGCAGCCATCGGTGACGTCTGCAAGTCATCTTCCCTTGGAATGCATATGGATGGCTCGCGATTTGCCAACGCCCTGGTGTCGCTTGGTTGCTCCCCGGCCGAGATGACGTGGAAGGCAGGCGTGGATGCCCTGTCGTTTGGAGCCACGAAGAATGGTGCACTGGCGGCGGAAGCCATCGTCCTGTTCAACACCTCGCTCGCAGCCGAAATGAATTACCGGCGCAAGCGCGCAGGCCATCTCTTTTCCAAGATGCGTTTCCTTTCGGCGCAAATCGACGCGTACCTGACCGACGACCTCTGGCTGCGCAATGCACGCCAGGCCAACGCTGCGGCCCAGCGCCTGGCGCAGGGACTTGCCGGCCTGAGCGGCGTTGAAATGCTCGGTGGCACTGAGGCGAACATCCTGTTCTGTCGTCTGGACTCGGCAATCATCGAAGCACTGCTCAAGGCCGGGTTCGGCTTCTACCATGATCGCTGGGGACCCAACATCGTTCGCTTTGTCACCTCGTTCGCCACCACTGCCGAGGATGTCGATCACCTGTTGAATCAGGTGCGGCGAGCGCTTGATCGTGTACACGAGTAACGGGTAGCAAAGCTACGCATTTCCCAGACGTAAAACTTCAGGTTCTTCACGCAATCCCGGGAAGAACCAAAAAAACGTGGGCACGCTCCCTTGTAGGAGCTGCGGTGCGGCGATCCGACTTG
>NZ_JBFUIC010000071.1:0-22937 GCF_056402075.1 Pseudomonas sp. P4_C3 | reverse complement strand
TTTTTAGGGTCGCTGCGTTAACGAACAGCCAGTATCGGACTGCCCAAACGCTCCAGTAACGTAGCCTGGGCGCTGCGCGGATTCTGGTTGCCGGTTGGTGTGTTACGGATGTAACGACCGTCCGACTGCAGGCTCCAGCTGTGGGTGTTATCGGTCAGATACAACTCCAGTTCTTTCTTGACCCGCATGATCAGCTTCTTGCCTTCCACCGGGAAGCAAGTCTCGACGCGCTTGTCGAGGTTGCGTTCCATCCAGTCGGCACTGGACAGGTACATCTGCTCGTCGCCACCGTTGAGGAAGTAGAAGACCCGGGTGTGTTCCAGGAAGCGGCCAATGATCGAACGCACGTGGATGTTGTGGGAGACCCCGGCGATGCCCGGCCGCAGGCAGCACATGCCACGCACCACCAGATCGATGCGCACGCCTGACTGACTGGCCTTGTACAGCGCGCGGATGATCTTCGGATCGGTCAGCGAGTTGAACTTGGCGATGATGTGCGCCGGTTTGCCGTCGAGGGCGAACTGGGTTTCGCGGGCAATCATGTCGAGCATGCCCTTTTTCAGGGTAAACGGCGCGTGCAGCAATTTCTTCATGCGCAGCGTCTTGCCCATGCCGATCAACTGACTGAACAGTTTGCCGACGTCTTCGCACAAGGCATCGTCGGAGGTCAGCAGGCTGTAGTCGGTGTACAGGCGGGCGTTGCCGGCGTGGTAGTTACCCGTGCCGAGGTGCGCGTAACGCACGATTTCACCCGCCTCGCGACGCAGGATCAGCATCATCTTGGCGTGTGTCTTGAAGCCGACCACGCCATAGATCACCACCGCACCGGCCGCTTGCAGACGGCTGGCCAGTTGCAGGTTGGATTCTTCGTCGAACCGCGCACGCAACTCGATCACCGCGGTGACTTCCTTACCGTTACGCGCCGCATCCACCAGCGCATCGACGATTTCCGAGTTGGCGCCAGAACGGTACAGCGTCTGGCGCACCGCCAGCACGTGCGGATCCTTGGCGGCCTGGCGCAGTAGGTCGACCACCGGGGTGAACGACTCGAACGGGTGCAGCAGCAAGATGTCCTGCTTGCTGATCACGCTGAAAATGTTCTCGCTGTTCTGCAGCAGTTTCGGGATCTGCGGGGTGAACGGCAGATATTGCAACTCGCGCTGGCTGTCCAGACCAGTGATGCTGAACAGCCGCGTCAGGTTCACCGGACCGTTGACCTGATACAACTCGCTCTCGCCCAGGTTGAACTGCTTGAGCAGGTAGTCGGACAGGTGTTTCGGGCAGGTATCAGCCACTTCCAGACGTACCGCATCGCCATAACGACGGGAGAACAGCTCGCCGCGCAAGGCACGGGCCAGGTCTTCTACATCTTCGGAATCCAGCGCCAGGTCGGCGTTCCGGGTCAGGCGGAACTGGTAGCAGCCCTTGACCTTCATCCCCTGGAACAGGTCATCGGCATGGGCGTGGATCATCGACGACAGGAACACGTAGTTGTCGCCTGCGCCGCCGACTTCTTCCGGCACCTTGATGATGCGCGGCAGCAGGCGTGGCGCCGGGATGATCGCCAGACCGGAATCGCGACCGAAGGCGTCGATACCTTCGAGTTCGACGATGAAGTTCAGGCTCTTGTTCACCAGCAATGGGAACGGGTGCGTCGGGTCGAGGCCGATCGGGGTGATGATCGGGGCGATCTCGTCGCGGAAATAGCGGCGGACCCAGGTTTTGAGCTTGGTCGTCCAATTGCGGCGACGGATGAAGCGGACCTGATGTTTTTCCAGCTCCGGCAACAGAATGTCATTGAGGATTGCGTACTGACGATCGACGTGACCGTGAACCAGCTCACTGATGCGAGCCAGGGCCTGGTGCGGTTGCAGACCATCGGCACCGGCCTGTTCACGGGCGAAAGTGATCTGCTTCTTCAGGCCGGCGACACGAATTTCGAAGAACTCGTCCAGGTTGCTGGAGAAGATCAGCAGAAACTTCAGCCGCTCCAGCAACGGGTAGGACTCGTCCAGCGCCTGCTCCAGCACGCGGATATTGAACTGCAGTTGCGAGAGCTCGCGGTGGATGTACAGGCTGCTGTCATCCAGACCGGGGATGGCCACCGCTGGCACTGGCGCAGCGGTCTCGACGACCGCCGCGGGCGGAGCCGGCTCCAGCTCCGGCGGGGTCTCGTCGACTTGCTCCACCACAGGTTGAGCGTCTTTTACGGCAACTTCAGTGAGCACTTCGGTATTCATCGAATGTTCCTGGGAGGGCTATTTTTGCTCTCGTAACAATTGAGCAGCACGAACGGCAAAGTACGTCAGGATGCCATCTGCCCCTGCACGTTTGAAAGCGGTCAGGGACTCGAGGATAACCCCTTCGCTCAACCAGCCATTCTGGATCGCCGCCATGTGCATGGCGTATTCGCCGCTGACTTGATAAACAAACGTCGGCACTTTGAATTCTTCTTTTACCCGGCACAGGATGTCCAGGTACGGCATGCCTGGCTTGACCATGACCATGTCTGCACCTTCTGACAAGTCCGCCGCCACTTCGTGCAGGGCTTCGTTGCTGTTGGCCGGGTCCATCTGATAGGAGGCCTTGTTGGCCTTGCCCAGGTTCAGCGCCGAACCGACCGCATCGCGGAACGGGCCGTAATAGGCGCTGGCATACTTGGCCGAGTAGGCCATGATCCGCACGTTGACGTGACCGGCCACCTCGAGGGCTTCGCGGATCGCCTGGATGCGGCCGTCCATCATGTCCGATGGCGCCACGACCTGGGCGCCGGCTTCGGCGAGGGACAGGGCTTGCCTGACCAGTGCGTCGACGGTGATGTCGTTCTGCACGTAGCCTACTTCATCAAGAATGCCGTCCTGGCCGTGGGTGGTGAACGGGTCCAGGGCGACGTCGGTGATCACGCCCAGCTCAGGGAATTGCGCACGCAGCGCACGGGTCGCGCGTTGGGCGATGCCTTCCGGGTTCCACGCTTCGGCGGCGTCCAGCGACTTGAGCTCCGAGGGTGTTACCGGGAACAGCGCCAGCGCCGGAATCCCCAGCTCGACCCACTTGGCCGCCTCTTCCAGCAACAGGTCAATGGTCAGGCGTTCGACACCCGGCATCGAGGCCACCGCTTCGCGACGGTTTTCACCGTCCAGCACGAATACCGGCAGGATCAGGTCATCGACGGTCAGGACATTTTCACGGACCAGACGACGCGAGAAGTCATCACGACGGTTGCGGCGCAGGCGGGTTGCGGGGAACAAACGGTTGGCGGGGGCAAAGCTCACGGCAGACTCCTGAGCCCGCAGACGTGCGAGCGTGACAGTTATAAGCGGCCATTATGACGAACGTATTACAGTTATGTGCACGCTGCGACAGGTAGCCGCATTCCATTGTCCTTGTAGGAAATGTTCACGTCGAGACACATTTGGACACTTTCCTGAATGTGTCCGAAGGGTTAGGCTGCGCGTTCATTTCGCCAGCACCCAGACAATGCTCCAACAATTCCTGCATGACTTCGGCTACTTTGCCCTCTTTCTAGGCACGTTCTTCGAAGGCGAAACCATTCTGGTACTCGCGGGCTTCCTCGCGTTCCGTGGATACATGGACATCAACCTGGTGGTGGTCGTGGCCTTCTTCGGCAGCTATGCCGGCGACCAACTGTGGTACTTCCTGGGACGCAAGCACGGTCGCAAGCTGCTGGCGCGCAAACCGCGCTGGCAAATGATGGGCGACCGGGCGCTGGAACAYATTCGCAAGCATCCGGACATCTGGGTGCTGAGCTTCCGCTTCGTCTACGGTTTGCGCACGGTCATGCCGGTGGCCATCGGGCTGTCGGGCTATCCGCCGGGCCGTTACCTGCTGCTCAACGGGATTGGCGCGGCGATCTGGGCCGCCGCATTGGCGGCGGCCGCGTACCATTTCGGCGCCGTGCTCGAAGGCATGCTCGGCAGTGTGAAGAAGTACGAACTCTGGGTGCTCGGCGCCCTGCTGGTCCTGGGATTCGTGCTATGGCTGCGCCGGCGCTTCAAGAATGCCCGCCTGGCCAGGCAGGTCTACGCCGACGAGCAAGCCATGAAGGTCGAACGAACCAAAATCGAGGGTCCTACGACGCCAACCGAGTAATGCGATTTCTGCAACAGTAGAGACCGATTCCGCTCAACAGGCTGTAACTGAGCAGGCCGACCCAGCCCACCGCACTGGCCGGCCACAACCCCACCATCGGGGCCAGCCATACCAATGGCAGATTCGACGCCAGCCGCACCCACTCCAGCTTCAACGCCCACGGGCGATTCTCCAGGGCCACGCCCAGCACAAACAGACCGAACGCCACCGCCCCCCAACCCAACATAAGGGCGGCGACTGGCAGTTTCGGTTCAAGATTCATCAAGTAGCTGCCCAGCGCGATGTAGACGCAGAACTGCAGCAGGATATAAAGCTGCTGACGCCCGTCCAGCGGCACCTCGAATTTGCGGAACAAGGACAGGTCCGGCTTGTTCATCGGGTATTTGGCCGCCACGTCCGCCGGGCGCCAACCGGTGCGCATGAACCAGATCCGCAGCTTGTCCCAGGTGCTCTCGGCACGCCGCGCATCTGCCCACAACTGCGCGTAGAACTGCACGTTTGCCCACACAGGATTCCAGCTCGCCAGCGGCGTGGTCACACCGAAGATCACCGGCTCGTTGTCGTCTTCTTCCTGGAACGAGCCGAACAGACGGTCCCAAATAATGAACACGCCGCCGTAGTTGCGATCCATGTAGAGAGCGTTCTGTGCATGGTGAGCCCGATGATTGGACGGCGTGACAAAGAACCATTCGAACCAGCCAAGCTTGGGAATGTGCCGGGTGTGCACCCAGAACTGGTAGAGCAGGTTGAGCGCCGCGACGCTGACGAACATCAGCAGCGGCACGCCGAACACGGCCATCGGCAGATAGAAGATCCAGCTCAGCAGGAATCCGGTACTGGTCTGGCGCAACGCCGTGGACAGGTTGTAGTCCTCACTCTGGTGATGCACCGAATGGGCGGCCCAGAGGATGTTGCGCTCGTGGCCCATGCGGTGCAGCCAGTAGTAGCAGAAGTCATAGAAGACAAAGGCGAACACCCAGACCCACACACTGTCGACCGACAGTTCGAACAGCGCCAGGTACTTGAGGGCGAACGCGTAGGTCACCAGCCCCACGCCTTTGGTCAGCAGCCCCGTGGTGGTCGACAGCACGCCGGTGCTGATGCTGTTGATCGCGTCCGCCACCCGATAATTACTGACCCCGCGCCAACGGTCGGCCAGCAGTTCGACGGCGATCAGCACAAAGAAAAACGGCACCGCATACAGAATGAAGTCCATGACGCGCCCTGACCGGAATCTTGAGGACAGATGCTATGTGTAGTCGTGAATTAACCCTATGGCAACGAGTGACAAATTAGTGGACATTTAACGCCATGAATCTGGAGAAAAGCCCATGAGCAAAAAAGTTGCAGTGATCCTTTCCGGTTGTGGCGTGTACGACGGCGCCGAGCTCCACGAGAGCGTCATCACCCTGCTGCGTCTGGACCAGCGCGGTGCCCAGGTGCAGTGTTTCGCACCGAACATCGCGCAGTTGCATGTGATCAATCACCTGACCGGCGAAGAAATGCCTGAATCGCGCAACGTGCTGGTGGAGTCGGCACGGATAGCCCGGGGCAACATCAAGGATATCCGTGACGCGAACGTCGATGAGTTCGATGCGCTGATCGTGCCCGGCGGCTTCGGCTCGGCCAAGAACCTGTCCAACTTCGCCATCGAAGGCGCTGGCTGCACCGTTCAACCGGATGTCCTGGCATTGACCGAAGCCTTTGCCGAGGCCGGCAAGCCGGTGGGGTTGATGTGTATCTCCCCTGCCCTGGCGGCAAAGATCTACGGCCCCGGCGTCACCTGCACCATTGGCAATGACACCGACACCGCTGCCGCGATGAACAAGATGGGTGCCACCCATGCCGATTGCGCGGTCAGTGACATCGTCGAGGACAAGGCGCGCAAACTGGTGAGCACTCCGGCTTACATGCTGGCGCAGAGCATCAGCGAAGCCGCATCGGGGATCAACAAACTGGTGGACCGGGTACTGGAACTGACCCACGAAGACGACGCCTGACCCCCTTCAAAACTGTGGGAGCGAGCTTGCTCGCGATGGGGCCAGCACATTCAACATCAATGTTGTCTGTAAGTCCGCTATCGCGAGCAAGCTCGCTCCCACAGGGTTCACTGACAGGCTCAGGTTTTGCGGGTGAGCCGAGTCAAAATCCGGTCCAGCGCATTAGCAAACGCCTGCTTCTCACGGTCGCCGAACGGCGCTGGCCCCCCACCCATTTGCCCCTGTTCGCGCAAATCGGTGAACAGGTTGCGCACCGCCAACCGCTCCCCCATGTTCTGCGCATCAAACTCCTTGCCCCGTGGATCGAGCGCAGCCACGCCCTTCTTCACCAAACGGTCGGCCAATGGCACGTCGCTGCAGATCACCAGCTCACCGGGCACCGCGTGTTCCACCAGATAATCGTCCGCTGCATCCGGGCCGCTCGGCACCACGATCAGCTTGACCAGCGCCAGACCCGGCTTGATTTGCGGCTGCCCGGCCACCAGCACCACTTCGAACTGGCGCTTGAGGGCGAACTTCACCACCAGATCCTTGGCTGCCCGTGGGCAGGCGTCGGCATCGATCCACACACGCATCATGTTTTCCTCTATTGCCCGCGAATATGAGCGCAGCGAATGCCCTTTAAGAAACCTGCACCCGCTGCTTCTCAACCACCCGGCTACGGCCATACAACACGATGATTGCTGCAATCGCCACAGCCTGTGCACTCAGCGAATACGCATCGGCATGGATCCCCAACCATTCAAAGTCAAAGAACGGCACCGGTCGAGTGCCGAAGATCCCGGCTTCTTGCAGCGCTTTCACGCCATGCCCGGCAAACACCACCGACAAGGCGCACAAAAGACCGGCGTTGATGCTGAAGAACAGCGCCAGCGGCAGCTTCGCCGAACCGCGCAAAATCACCCAGGCCAGGACGACCAGCAGCACCAGCGCCGTAGCCCCACCGGCCAGCACCGCGTTATGCCCCGCCGGACCTGCCTGCAACCACAGGGTTTCGTAGAACAGAATCACTTCGAACAGTTCGCGATACACCGAGAAAAACGCCAGGGTCGCAAAGCCGAAACGCCCACCGCCACCCACAAGGCTGGTCTTGATGTAATCCTGCCAGGCCGCCGCGTGACGACGGTCATGCATCCACACGCCCAGCCACAACACCATGACACTGGCAAACAACGCCGTCGCACCTTCCAGCAATTCGCGCTGCGAACCGCTGACGTCGATCACATAGGCTGCCAGCGCCCAGGTACCCAGTCCCGCCAAAAACGCCAACCCCCAACCGGCGTTGACGCTGCGTACCGCCGCCTGTTGACCCGTGTTGCGCAGGAAAGCCAGGATCGCCGCCAGCACCAGAATCGCTTCCAGACCTTCGCGCAGCAGAATCAGCAGGCCGGAAATGTAACTCAGCGACCAGCTCAAACCGTCGTTGCCCAGCAGGCCGGCCGATGCCTTCAACTTGGCCTTGGCCACGTCCAGGCGCTGCTCGACCTCGCTCACCGGCAGACCGTCCTGCAACGACTGACGGTAGGCCATCAGGGATTTTTCAGTGTCTTTACGCACGTTGGCGTCAATGTTATCCAGCGAGCTCTCAACCAGCTCGAAGCCTTCCAGATACGCCGCTACGGATAAGTCATAAGCCTGATCATGCTCACCGGTACGATACGCCGCGATGCTCTTGTCCAGAGTGGCTGCGGTGTAGTCGAGCAGTTGCGCCGGGCCACGCTTGACCTGCGGCGGTTGCGCCCGCTGGGCACGGAAGGTTGCGGTGGCTTGCGGGCCTTCGGCGGTCTGTACTTCCGCCGGGGTCTGACGAGCCAGGTCGGCGATGTTGTAGGTCTTTTCAGCCTTGGCCGTCGCCGGGTCAACACTGAAGCTGGCGATATAGGTGGCAAGGTCCCAACGCTGACGATCATCCAGTTGATCGGCAAAGGCCGGCATGTCAGTCCCCTCGACGCCCAGACCCAAGGTGCTGTAGATCGCGTAGAGGCTCTGTCGATCCAGCCGCTTGGTATCGCGCAGGTTGGACGGCGGTGGCTTCATCCCGACGCCCGCCGGGCCGTCGCCGGCCCCTGTATCGCCATGGCAGACCGAGCAATGCTGAGCGTACAACGGCGCGCCACGCGCCGGGTCCGGCGTAATGACCGGGGCCTGGCTGACTTCATAGGCCACAGCCAGCTTTGCACCGAGTTGCCGGGCCTGGCGAGTGACATCAGCACCGTCCTGACGGGCGCCGATGGAATTTCCCAGCGCGGTCAGGCTTTGCTCCAGCGCGGCTTTTTCCGGTTTGGCCGGCATGGCCGCAATCAGACTTCCCAGCGTCTTGACCGACTCTTGTTGCGCGCGAAATCCGGCCTGGTCCGTGATGCTGCCCGCCTGCACCGTGTCCGGGTAATCCGCGCCGATGTAATCGAGCAAGTGCAGCGCCTGCGGCGCACCTTCGGCGGGGGCGGCCAGCAGTTGAACGCTGCACGCCGCGAACAGCGGCAGCAACAGCCAGGCCAGCAAACGGGAGGGGGCAATCATGAATGAATCTCAATTTGAAAAACGAAGTTACATATTGTTAACGCCCAACGGGTTTCGCTCAAGCATTGTCGGGACTTCCGGTGAAATCACGGGCTCTCCAAGGTATTGATACACCAATGAAAAAGGCGACCTCATGGGTCGCCTTCCTGGATTTCTGCGGGTTTAGACCGCAGCTTTGCGCAGCGTCGCCATGAATGCTGCCGCACCGATGAACAGTCCGGCAAAGGTCCGATTCATGCGTTTTTGCTGTTTCGGTGTGCGCAGCAGACGCAACACCCTGGACGCCAGACCGGTGTAGCCGGCCATGACGATCAAGTCGACGCAGATCATGGTCACGCCGATCACCAGATACTGAATCAGCAGTGGAGCATGGGGATCGATGAACTGCGGCAACACCGCCAGCATGAACACCAGCGCCTTGGGGTTACTGATGTTCACCAGGAAACCACGGAACACCAGGGCCATCGGCTTGCCGATCTGACGCACCGCCGCGTCATCGCTCATATCGCTTGGCAGCGCACGCCATTGCTTGATCGCGAGGTAGACCAGGTACGCCACGCCGAACCATTTGATCGCATAGAAGGCTGTGGCCGACGCCGTCAGAATCGCGCCCACACCGGCGCCGACGATGGCGATCTGCACTGCAAGGCCCAATTGCAGACCCAGGGCGTTCCAGTAGCCGCGCCAGAATCCGTATTGCAGACCGCTGGACATCGACGCAATGGCGCCGGCACCGGGGGACAGGCTGATCACCCAGCAGGCGGCAAAAAACGCCAGCCATGTTTCAAGCTCCATTGCACACCTCGACTCAGACTCGTGACAGACGTCTAAACTAATGCGGCTTTGATTGGATGACTACCGATTTTTTGTAGGACATGGCGACTGCTAACAGCCAAAAGCAAAGATCTTGAGCTGGCTTACTTCTCAAACCCGCTTGAAGGGAAACCATCCGTCCCCCGCCAGCGCCGCACCGAACGCTGGAAGAACAAACTGTTGGGCACCTGCACCATGGCGCTGCCAGTGCCGAGTTCTTCGGCCTCGATCAGCGTGGTGTACAGCAGGTTGATCGCCACCACCCGGCCTTTGACGCCAGGCTTGTCGGTGGTGTCCACCAACTCGACCACATCACCGAGGCGGAACGGACCGACGGTAAAGATCAGAATCGCGCAGAGCAGATTGGAGAGCACGCTCCACATGGCGAAAAACGCCACCGCCGCGACCGCGACAAAACCGGATAGCGCGGTCCAGAGCACCGTGGCCGAAACCCCGAGGCGCCCCAGCACGAAAATCAACGCACTGCCCATGATCAGCCAGCGCAGGCCCCCGCGCAGCGGCATCAGCAACTGCGGCGGAAACGGGTAGCGCTCACCGAGACGAGTCAGGCATTTGGCAACAAAGCGCTGGGTGATGTAACCGGCGAGCAGGATCAGCAGGATTTGCACGCCGAGCCAGATCGGCTCGACCCACACCGCCGGCAGCGGCAGCTTGAAGGCGTCCATCAGGACAGTGCCTCCAGCTCCGCCTGCATGCCTTCCAGCAATTCCAGGGCTTCCATCCACGCTTCCTCCAGCTCCGCCTCACGCACCTTCAGCTTGGCCTGTTCGGCTAGCAGATCACGCAATTCGTTCTTACGTGCCGGTTCGTAGATGTCACTGTCGCCGAGACTGGCATCGATTTTCGCCAGCTTTTCGTGGACCTTGCCCAGCTCGGCTTCGAGCTTGTCAGCCTCGCGCTTGTGCGGTGCCAGTTGCTGACGCAACGCAGCAGCGGCCTGACGCTGGGCTTTCTTGTCGGTCTTGTCCGGGTTGACCGGCGTGTTGCTGACCGGGGCGTTGCGCTGGCGATACTCCACCAGCCAGCGGGTGTAGTCCTCCAGATCGCCGTCGAACTCTTCGACTTTGCCGTCCGCCACCAGATAGAAATTGTCGGTGGTGCTTTTGAGCAAGTGACGATCGTGAGAGACCACCAGTACCGCACCACTGAATTCCTGCAGGGCCATGGTCAACGCCAGGCGCATTTCCAGGTCCAGGTGGTTGGTCGGTTCGTCGAGCAGCAACAGGTTCGGTCGGTCCCAGGCAATCAAGGCCAACGCCAGGCGCGCTTTCTCGCCACCGGAGAAATTCAGTACCGGTTCGTCGATTCGCGCGCCACGGAAGTCGAAACCGCCGAGGAAGTCGCGCAGGGTCTGTTCGCGCTCGGTCGGCGCCAGGCGCTGCAAGTGCAGCAAAGGGCTGGCCTTGGAATCCAGAGAATCGAGTTGATGCTGGGCGAAGTAACCGACCACGGTGTTCTCGCCACGGGTCAAGCGACCGGCCAATGGCGAGAGCTCACCGGCAAGGTTCTTGATCAGGGTCGATTTACCGGCACCGTTCGGGCCGAGCAGACCGATTCGCGCACCCGGGGTCAGTTGCAGCTTGACCTTCTCCAGCACGGCTTTGTCGCCGTAACCCAGGCGGGCATCGGACAGGTCGATCAGCGGGCTGGAAATCTTCTGCGATTCACGGAAGACAAAGTCGAACGGCGAATCGACGTGGGCAGCGGTCAGCTCTTCCATCCGCTCCAGTGCCTTGATCCGGCTCTGGGCCTGACGCGCCTTGGTGGCCTGGGCCTTGAAGCGGGCGATGTAGCTTTCCATGTGCGCACGTTGCACCTGCTGCTTCTCGTAGGCCTGCTGTTGCTGGGCCAGGCGTTCGGCACGGGCACGCTCGAAGGCACTGTAGCCACCGCGGTACAGGGTGATTTTGCGCTGATCGACGTGGGCCACGTGATCGACCACGGCATCGAGGAAGTCGCGGTCGTGGGAAATCAGCATCAAGGTGCCGGGATAGCTCTTGAGCCATTCTTCGAGCCAGATGATGGCGTCGAGGTCCAGGTGGTTGGTCGGTTCGTCGAGCAGCAGCAGGTCCGATGGGCACATCAAGGCCTGTGCCAGGTTCAGACGCATCCGCCAGCCACCGGAGAAATCCCCGACCTGACGATCCATCTGCTCATTGGTGAACCCGAGACCGGCCAGCAACTTGCGCGCCCGGGCGTCGGCGGTGTAACCGTCAGCGCTGTCGAGTTCGGAGTGCAGGCGGGCCTGTGCGGCACCGTCATGGGCCGCTTCGGCTGCCGCCAGGTCGCGTTGCACCTGGCGCAGGCGCAGGTCGCCATCGAGCACGTAGTCGACCGCCAGGCGTTCGAGGGTGTCGACCTCCTGGCGCATGTGGGCGATACGCCAGTCGGCCGGCAGGAAGCAATCACCCGAGTCCGGGTGCAGCTCGCCCCTAAGCAAGGCGAACAGGCTCGATTTGCCGGCGCCGTTGGCACCGATGAGGCCGGCTTTGTGGCCGGCGTGCAGGGTCAGCTCGGCGTCTTCTAGCAGACGTTGCGGGCCACGCTGTAAAGTCAGGTTCTGAAGTCGAATCATAATGGCGGCGGAGTCTACCAGCTTCGCTCGCAACTGGCGCGAGTAGCACTATGTCCTCTGACCTGTGGAGTTTTTCCCTTAGTACTTATGCCCAGCCCGGCGTTGAACCCGCATGCCTGCAATTGCAGTCGGCGGGCATCAATGTGTGCTTGCTACTCTGCGGACTGTGGCTGGGAGAACGTGGCGTCGCCTTTAACGAACACCGATTGCAGCAACTGCGTAGCGTGGCCGAGCCGTGGGACGCAGACGTGGTGCGACCGCTGCGAGCCTTGCGGGTGAATTGGAAAGTCGTTGCCGCCGACGATGGCGAACTGAATGCTTTGCGCGAGCAAGTGAAGGCACTCGAACTGGAAGCCGAGCGACATCTGTTGGTACGACTGGAACGATCGGCGTTGAGTTGGCCGCAAGGTGAGGCGACCGATCTATCGGCCTGGCTCAATGGTGTGGCGGCAGGCGCCGCCCACCTGGACCGCGACGCGCTGCATCAGCTGCGCGTCGCGGTAACCGGCACTTAGGAAGCGCTGGTTGGGGTGGTTGCTGCGATCGATGCGGCGGCCGGCGTTGGCGCTGGCGTGGCTGTCGAGGTGGCTGCTGCTAAAGCAGACGTTGCTGCCGGAGCCGGGTTGGCTGGCTTGGCAACTGGCGCGGCGGCCGGCTTGGCGGCAACAGGTTTTTTCACTGCTGGTTTTGCAGCTGGCTTCGCCGCCGCTGGCTTGGCAGCGGGTTTGGCGGTGGCCGGTTTGGCAGCAGCGGCAGGTTTAGCCGCAGCAGGTTTGGCGGCCGGTTTAGCGGCCGACTTGGCCGCTGCTTTTACAGCGGGTTTGGCCGCAGTTTTCGCAGCAGGTTTTACAGCGGGTTTGGCCGCGACAGATTTGGCGGCCGGCTTCGCAGCAGGCTTCGCTGCTGCGGTTCTGGCTGCGGGTTTTGCTGCGGGTTTAGCGGCCGTTTTTGCAGCTGGTTTTGCAGCCGCGGTTTTCGCCACGGCGGGTTTGACGGCAGCAGTTCTTGCAGCACTAGATTTGGCTGCGGCAGGCTTGGCTGGCGTCGTTTTAACAGCCGGTTTCGCAGCGCTGGCAGCGACTGCTTTTCTCGCTGCTGGTTTGGCTGCGGCTTTCACCGGTGCTTTGGCGGCCGGCTTGGCCGGTGCTTTTGCAGCAACCGGTTTGGCAGCGGCTTTCTTCGCAGGTGCCGCAGCAGGTTTGGCTGCACGCAGGGACAACGCCTTGCCGACAGCCTCTTGTACACGACCGACGCCCTGGGCCAGTTTCAGGCTTTCCTGGGCATCGCGCTTGAGTTGCAGAATGTAGCCGCGGGTTTCCGATTGACGATCCTTGAGGGCATCGAGCAGCTCTTCAAGGTCGGCCACTGCGTCCTTGGCCTTGGCTTGTGCCTTGGCTTTTCCGGCCGCCGCAGCGTCCTGCAATTTGGTGCGGGACTTGTGCAGTTTCTCTTGCGCTTTTCCGCGCTGCTTTTCCAGTTTGGCGAGCAGTTTTTCAGCATCAGCCAAGGCTTCGGAACAAGCGGTTTCCAGGTGCTCGAGCAGGCTGCCCGAGAGTTGTTGGAGCAGGTGCAATGGAGTGTTTACTGGCTTCTTGGTGGCCGACATGGTTTACCTCCTGGCTGAAGTGAGTGCGGCTCATACTAGACCTCTGCTGCAACCGCCGCTAGGGCATGTTGACACTATCGAAAGCCCCGCGTTGCAAAGGATCGAAAAACTTCTGTCGCGACGCAAAAGCAGTTCACCGTTGCGCGCATTCTCACTGGCATAATCGCCCGCAATTCAGATCGGAGAGTGCCCATGTCGCGCTACCTTTTTTTATCGCTGTGCGTGTTTTTTTCGGTGGCCCAAGCCGCCGCGACAACACAGGAAAATGAAGCCCGCGATCTCGCTTACAGCCTGGGTGCGAGCCTTGGCGAACGCTTGCGCCAGGAGGCTCCCGACCTGCAACTCCAGGCGCTGGTCGAAGGATTGCAGCAGGCCTATCAGGGCAAACCGCTGGCGCTGAAGGACGAGCAGATCCGGCAGATATTGACCGAACATGAAGCCCGGATCGCCATGCAGTCAGCCGAGCCGCAAAGCGAAATGGCGCTGGAAAAGGAACAGCGTTTTCTCGCCACAGAAAAGACCAAGCCCGGCGTGCGCGAACTGGCTGATGGCGTGTTGCTGAAGGAGTTGACGCCAGGCACTGGTGCCAAGGCCGGACCGAACGGCAAAGTGCAGGTGCTGTACATCGGTCGCTTGCCCGATGGCACGGTGTTCGATCAGAACAGCCAGCCACAATGGTTCAGTCTCGACAGCGTGATCGCCGGATGGCGCAGTGCATTGCAAAACATGCCGGTCGGGGCGAAATGGCGACTGGTGATTCCGTCGGCCCAAGCCTATGGCGCCGACGGTGCCGGCGACGTGATCGCACCGTTCACTCCATTGGTGTTCGAAGTCGAATTGCGCGGTGCAACCAGCTGACAGCGGAAATGAAAAACGGCGTGCCTTGGCACGCCGTTTCGGGGTCTTGCAGGAAGTGCTTCAGGCCTGAACCGAATCGGCTTCCTTGTGGGCTGTGTGCAGCACTTCGATCAGGCAGTCTTCCAGTTCGAAGCGTTCGTGCAACAGGCTACCCAGTTCCTTGAACTTCTCGGCAACGCATTTGCCTTCGTCGCAAAGGTCATTGAACGCAAGCAGCTTTTCAGTGATGACATCGATGCGCGGGTAGATGGTCTCGGCGAGCTCCAGCCCACGCTTGTCGTTGAAGGCCTTGGCCTCCCCCGTCAGCTGTTCGTAGATCTCGAAATGCCCGGCCGATACATAATCGACCAACACGCCGCAGAACTCCTGCAATGGCTTGCGATTCGTGGACAGTGCCTCTGGATCGGCACCGAGCTTGTCGTATGCATCGATCAGCTCTTCGCGCTCCTGCAACCAGCGATCGATCAGCAGGTGCACTCCACCCCAGCGTTCCTGAGCATTCTGACAACTTTCGAGCATGGTGATCTCTCTTCCCTTGTGGGTCAGCTGCTCAATGCCCGTCGCCCTCTTGTTACGTCGGGGGCGATTTCAGGCAGAGCGTCATCGAGCAACATAATTCCAATGACACGTGCGGGCCAGATTATGCCCGCACGACACTGGCTTCAAGGTACGCAGGCGATAAAGTTCATACAAGTGTTTAATCGCCCGCAAAGGCCCGGTGCGACGACTCGCCGCTGAGTGGTCGCTGATAGCTGGTCCAGACCAGTCGCAACGACTGGTAAACGGCCAGAATCATCATCGCGACGAAGAACAGCAGGCTCCACTCGGTGAGACTCAGATCGAACAGCGTCCAGGAAATTTCCACACAATCGGCAGCGCCCTTGAACATTTGTTGTACGACGGATAGCCACGGAGAACTGGCCAACAGGTCCGCCAGATGGGTCGAGCACGCCGCTGCCTGTTCCATCGGAAGGCTTTGCAGCAGGACCTGTCGCCACGCCGTGACAGTGCCCGCGAGGCTGCAACAAAGACTGAGCAGCCAATACAGAACGTTTCCGATGCGACCGGGGCCATGGACCGAAGCCAACAGGCAGACACCGGCAAAGAGCGCCATGCAAAACCGTTGCAACAGACACAATCCACAAGGCCGCAGGCCGACTGCATATTCCAGGTAGTAGGAAACGCCTATCGCCAGAGCGCCCGCAATGAAAGCCATGAAAAACAAGGAGCGTGAGCAGGCCAAAGACATGGCTTTTCCGTAAAAGTAGTGACAGACCATTACGGTAGAGGAAAGCACGACGGCCTTACAAGGCAAGTGCCCACAGAGACTTCAGCACAGGCGTAGGGAAATCCCGACGCAGGCGAGAGGATAAAATGTAGTCCTCTGTAGGACTTTGTCTGCGACGAGATGCGGCAACTGAATTTCAACTATTCATCGCACTGCGGCGAGGGCGATCACTCCTTCGCCGCAGGTCATCGCTCAGACGCCGAAACCTGGCGCCAGCGAACGGGTCAAGCGCGGACTGGCACTGGCAGAGGGGCCGCGAGCAAGCGTTCATCCAATAACCCCAGGCCTTCCTGAAACAGTTGGTTGCTGCGCTCGGTATCGCCCATTTGCGCCAGCAAGCGTGCCAGTTCCGCACAGGCTTCCGGATTGCGTTGTACACGCAGGCTGCTTTCCAGATAGTCCCGGGCCTTGCCCCACAAACTGTTTTGCAGACATAGACGACCCAGTGTCAGTAGCAGGCCCGGATCGGCCGGATGGTCCTTGAGCCAGCCTTCGGCGGCCTGCAACTGGCGGGCCGGATCATTGCCGCGAACCAGTCCGTAGAGTCGTGCCAGATGACTGTCGTAACTGCGTTTGAGAGCAGTACGCAGCACTTCTTCGGCCTCGACCTGAGCCCCCAATTGACGCAGTTGTTCGGCATACGCGAGCACCAGTTGCGGCTCCTGACGCTGTGCCGAGGTCAGTTGTTGCCAGGCACGTTCAAGCGATTGCTGCCCCTCCGTTCCGTTTTCTTCCCGTTGCGCTGCCAGAGACAGGTTCGCCCCCCAGGCCCGACGCTCCAGCTCGGCGAGCTCGGCCGCCGGCAGGATTTTGTCTTTGCGCAGCTCCGGCAGCAGGCGAATCACTGCCGACCAGTCACCACGCTGCTCAAGCAAGCGCTGCAACTGCCGCAGGGTCTGTGCGTTATGAGGATGGCGTTCACGCATGGCTTGCAGGGTGGCGAGGGCACCTTCGGTATCACCGCGATCGGTCTGCAACTGAGCGTGGCTCAAGGCGATAGCCAACTCGGCCTGAGGCTGACGCTCCAGGGCGCGCTCCAGCAAGTTGTCGCTTTCTTCGTAATGGCCTTGTTCGTTCGCGGCACGGGCCGCACCGAGGTAGTAAAGCAGCGGCTGGCGCTCGGCTTCGGCGGCCCGATGCAAGTGACGTTGCGCACTGGCCCAGCGACCCTCGGCCAGGTCCAGTTGACCGTGCTCGATCGCCACCTGCACCCGACGACTGCGGTTACGCCGAGACCACGGGTTGACCACGCCACTGGATGTCATCACCAGTTCGACCAGCGATTTGACGCCCCAGATCACCAGCCAGAGCACAGCCACCAGCGCCAAAGTAGCCCACAGGCTCGACTCGTAGCGGAAGGTCTTGTAGGCAATCAGCACGTAACCGGAGTGTTCGGCAATCGCCAGCCCCAGCGCAGCGGCAGCGGCGATCACGAGGAACACGATCACATAGAGGCGTTTCATGGCGTGGCCTCCGGCGCGGTGTTCGCGGCAGGCCTGGCCAGTGGCTTGACCGAATCTTCGGCATTGAGGTTGCGCCGCTCCAGATACCCCTGCACCGCGCTCAGGGTGCCGGTCATGTCCGGAGTGACTACGGTGACAGGTTGCTTGCTCAACTCGGCCACCTGCTCAAGCATTACTTTGCTTTGTGCGTTGTCCGGGTTGAAGTTGCCCTTGAGGATGTCCCGCGCTTCGTCCAGCACCTGGGAGTAAACCGCCGCCTGGCCATTGAGTGCGGCCCACTGCGCTTGCTCCAGCGCCAGGCTCAGGGCCAGGCGTACCTGACTCAGGCTCTGGCCGGCCAGCAATGGGCGAACGTTTTTGTCGGCACTGAAATCGATACGGATGTAGCGGGAAATCTGATCCCACCATTGCGCCCAGCGGCTGGCACCGTCGCCATCGGCGGTCAGACCCAGCAACGAATCGCCACGGTCCTTGTACTCCGGCGCCAGCTCGGTGAGGCTGGCCACTTGATCGCGCAGCGCGCCCAGACGCAGAAACAGCCCGGTGCGATCCGGTTGTTCGGTACTGCGCAAGGCAATCAGGGTCTTGGCCACCTGCTCGCGAGCGGCAAAAGAGCCTGGGTCGTTCTGCTCGCGCAGTATCTCATCGGCACCCTGGACCAGTGCCTGGGCGCTGCTGATGTCCTGCAAGGCCGACAGTCGCAGGCTGGCCAGACGCAGCAGGTGCTCGGCCTCGGCCAGACGCCAGTCCTTGCGACTGGCGCCGAGTACGGTTTCCAGCCGTTGGTTCAGCCGCTGCTGATCACCTTGCAGCTGAATCACCAGACGGCTACGTGCTTCCAGTTCATCGGCGGGAGGTAATTGCGCCAGGCGTGCGCTCAGGCGCTCCTCATTGAGCTTGAGGTTTTGCGCCTGGTCATTCAGCACCTGCATCTGGCTCAGTTGCTGCTGATTATTGGCTTGCAGGTGACGCACCTGCCAGACACCCCAACCGCCCACCGCGACACCGGCCGCTCCCAACAGCAGCGCAATGATTGCCAGACCATTGCCTCGACGCTGCTCGGCAGCAGGTGGCGGCGGCGGCATTTCATCAACAGGTGCATCAACAGGTGCATCGATCACCCGTCGCGAGTCATCTTTAGGCAAGGCTGTTTCGCTCACGTATCCATCCTTTGCATTAGAAAACGGGTACGGGATGCTCCCGTAACGCCGTCAGCAAGGCCGCGGCACTCGCACCGCGACAATCCACAACTGTTTTGGCCCCGGCGGCACGCGCCAGCTCGGCAACCCTGGGGCTTGGTACAAACAACGGCAACTGCGCCAACTGCGGCCAGGCGTCGCCGGCCAATTGATGCAGGTGCTCAAAACCTTGTCCACTGCTGACCACCAGCCCGTTCAGGCGTTCCGCCTGGATCCGTTCCGGCAGCGCTGTCGGCGGGTAAATCGGCAATGCCCGGCGGTACAGTTCCAGATACTCGACACTAGCACCAAGCTCACGCAAACGCTCCGCCAGCAACTCGCGCCCGCCCTCCCCGCGCAGGATCAACACTCGCGCATCGGGTTGTGCGATAGCCTCGCGCAGTCGGGAAAGTTCGAGCAAGGCTTCACTGTCATCGCCCTCTGCCGGGAAGCTCACGTCCAATCCGTGATCCTCGAGGATCTGCGCAGTCGCCGCGCCGACGCTGAACCACTTCACACCGGGCGGTGTTGGCCAATACCGCTCGAGCAGTTCGACGCCGATCCGGGCGGCCGGCTTGCTGACCACAATGACCGCGCAGAACTGATCCAGCGCCAGAATCACCTGGCGCATTGTGTCAGTGGCCGCAATGGGCATGATGTCCAAAAGCGGCAGACTGTTACTGAATATCCCCTGCTCGGCCAAAAGACTGCTCAGCGCCGCCGACTCATCGGCGGGACGCGTCAGCAGCAAGCGCCAGCCGATCACTCGTGACCAGCCTCGCCATAGACCGCTTTGAGTATGGCGTCGGCACCCTGGCTGAGAAGGTCTTCGGCCACTCGCACTCCCAGCGCTTCGGCATCGCCGCGAGGAGCGCGGGCCTCTGCGCTGAGCAGCAGACCACCCTTTGGATCGCCCACCAGCCCGCGCAACCACACCTGCTCACCTTCCAGCACGGCGTAGCAGGCAATCGGCACCTGGCAGCCACCATTGAGGTGCTTGTTGAGAGAGCGTTCGGCGGTCACGCGGGTGGCGGTGTCCTGGTGATGCAGGGGCGCCAGCAGAGCGTGGATTTCACGGTCGGCGCTGCGGCATTCGATACCCACCGCGCCCTGGCCACCGGCTGGAAGGCTGTCGTCGACGCTGATGGCCGAGGTAATGCGATCTTCAAATCCCAGGCGTATCAGGCCGGCAGCGGCGAGGATGATGGCGTCGTATTCGCCGGCATCGAGCTTGGCCAGGCGAGTGTTGACGTTGCCGCGCAGGAAGCGGATTTCCAGGTCCGGGCGACGGGTCAGCAATTGAGCCTGGCGGCGCAGGCTGGAGGTGCCGACGATGCTGCCATGGGGCAACTCATCGAGACTGGTGTAGGTGTTGGAAACGAAGGCGTCGCGCGGGTCTTCCCTTTCGCAAATGCAGAACAGGCCAAGGCCTTCGGGGAAGTCCATCGGCACGTCCTTCATGGAGTGCACGGCGATGTCTGCTTCATTGTCCAGTAGAGCGGTTTCGAGTTCCTTGACGAACAGGCCCTTGCCGCCGATTTTCGACAGCGGTGAGTCAAGCAGCTTGTCACCACGACTGACCATGGGGACGAGTGTCACCAGCAGGCCCGGATGAGCCGCTTCAAGACGGGCTTTGACGAATTCGGCCTGCCACAGGGCGAGAGCGCTTTTGCGGGTGGCGATGCGGATCTGGCGAGAGGACATGGATCAATCCGTACTGAATAGATACGGCGGATAATAACAGCTCAGCCAAATCCACTTTGACTTGTATCAGATACTACTCGGCCTCCCTGGCCCCGGATGTCCGGCAATCGGGTGTGAAATTCGCCTGCGAACAGCTGTTTAAAGCTGTTGCATCATCTTGCGCACGCCAGCCACATGACGCCGGCTGACGATCAGCGCATCACCATTGAGGCCTTTGAGGAACAGCTGAAAATGCCCCAGGGGTGTGCGTTGCAGTCGCTCGATACGCTCGCGGGCGACCAGCGCATTGCGATGGATACGCACGAAACGGTCACCGAATTCGTCTTCGAGGGCCTTGAGCGGCTCATCGAGTAGCACTTCGCCGCCTTCGTGGCGCAAGGTCACGTATTTGTGGTCGGCAATGAAATACACCACCTGATCCAGCGGAATCAGCTCGATCCCTTTACGGGTTCGGGCGCTGATATGGCTGCGCGGTCCGTTGCCGCTTTCGGCAGCAGGGCGGGTCAGGGCGGCGAGCTGGGCACGATTGGGGCGCTCGGCTCTCTTTAATGCGTCATGTAATTGTTCAGTTCTCACAGGTTTCACCAGATAGCCTACGGCGCTGGCCTGTAAGGCTTCCACGGCAAATTCATCGGGCCCGGCGCAGAACACCACGGCGGGAGGGGTTTCGCGTTCGCACAACCGCGCAGCCACTTGCAGGCCATCCAGGCCGGGCATGCGGATATCAAGCAGCACGATATCCGGTTTGTGGCTGTCGATCAGTGCCAACGCCTCTTCGCCATTCGTGGCACTAGGCTCCAGGACACTGTATCCCTCGAGTTCGCCAACCATTCGGCTCAGGCGCTCGCGGGCCAAGGGTTCGTCATCAACGATCAGGACATTCATATTGCGCTGGATTCCTGCGTGAGTCTCGCACAAGGATAGCGTAGACAGGTGAAGTGACGTCCGTCACCGCGATCCACGCTAAGACTAGCGCGAGCGTCAAAAAGTGCCGCTGGTCCGGCGGCTAAATTTTCATCTGCCGGGCGATTGGCGGCCCAGGCCCGCATTGGCGACACGTCGCCACAGGGTTTGCTGTTACGCAATCTGAACACTCCCCTCTTTTTATAATCAGCGGCTGCAACGAAAAGTGCGCTGATCCTACTGTCCAACTGTAGACGGTTGCCGGGACGATACAGCTCAATTGGAAAATATCGTTCCGCAAAAATGCGCGGGGCTTACCCAAGCCTGGACTCGTCCCCCCAAAAAAACCTGTCGACCAGTGTCAGCGACAGGATTGGCAACCCTGTTATTATCCGCGTCAGCGTTCCACGCCTTCCTACTTCAAGCCGATACGAGCGAATTCATGAGCACTGACAAGACCAATCAGTCCTGGGGCGGCCGCTTCAGTGAACCCGTCGACGCCTTCGTCGCCCGCTTCACCGCCTCCGTCACCTTCGACCAGCGCCTGTATCGCCACGACATCATGGGCTCGATTGCCCACGCCACCATGCTGGCCAAGGTCGGCGTGCTGACCGATGCCGAGCGCGACAGCATCATCGATGGCCTGAAGACCATCCAGGGTGAAATCGAGGCCGGCCAGTTCGACTGGCGCATCGACCTCGAAGACGTCCACATGAACATCGAGGCGCGGCTGACCGACCGCATCGGCGTGACCGGTAAAAAACTGCACACCGGCCGCAGCCGTAACGATCAGGTCGCTACCGACATCCGCCTGTGGCTGCGTGACGAAATCGACCTGATCCTGGCCGAAATCACCCGCCTGCAAAATGGCCTGCTGGAGCAAGCCGAGCGCGAAGCCGCCAGCATCATGCCGGGGTTCACCCACCTGCAGACTGCACAGCCGGTGACGTTCGGGCACCACATGCTGGCCTGGTTCGAAATGCTCAGCCGCGACTACGAGCGCCTGGTCGACTGCCGCAAGCGCACCAACCGCATGCCGCTGGGCAGCGCCGCGCTGGCCGGCACTACCTATCCGATCGATCGTGAATACACCGCTCAACTGCTGGGTTTCGACGCGGTAGGCGGCAATTCGCTGGATAACGTCTCCGATCGCGATTTCGCCATCGAATTCTGCTCGGCCGCCAGCATCGCGATGATGCACCTGTCGCGCTTCTCCGAAGAGTTGGTGCTGTGGACCAGTGCGCAGTTCCAGTTCATCGATCTGCCGGACCGTTTCTGCACCGGCAGCTCGATCATGCCGCAAAAGAAAAACCCGGACGTACCGGAGCTCGTGCGTGGCAAGACCGGTCGCGTATTCGGCGCGCTGATGGGCCTGTTGACCCTGATGAAAGGCCAGCCTCTGGCCTACAACAAGGACAACCAGGAAGACAAGGAACCGCTGTTCGACGCCGCCGATACCCTGCGCGACTCGCTGCGGGCCTTTGCCGACATGGTTCCGGCGATCAAGCCCAAGCACGCGATGATGCGCGAAGCGGCCCTGCGCGGGTTCTCCACCGCCACCGACCTGGCCGACTACCTGGTGCGTCGCGGCCTGCCATTCCGTGATTGCCACGAAATCGTCGGTCATGCCGTGAAGTACGGCGTGGACAGCGGCAAGGACCTGGCGGAAATGAGCCTGGAAGAGCTGCGCAAGTTCAGCGACCAGATCGATCAGGACGTGTTCGCCGTGCTGACCCTCGAAGGCTCGGTCAATGCCCGTAACCACATCGGCGGCACCGCGCCGGCACAGGTGAAGGCTGCTGTAGTGCGCGGCCAGGCACTTCTGGCCAGTCGCTAAATCGTCAAATGCATCGTCGGATCGCCGCCCGGAGCCGGCTCGCTCCCACACTGGATAGTGT
>NZ_JBFUIC010000070.1:0-23281 GCF_056402075.1 Pseudomonas sp. P4_C3 | reverse complement strand
GTGTGGATACCGTCTTCATCGTGCTCGAAGACGCTGTAGCCGAAGCCGTGCCGAGTACGGTACTCACCGGTACCGGGACAAGGCTGTGGCGTCACCGACCAGAAATGCCCGGTTTCTTCATCGCGCACATAGATCGCCTCGCCGCTGGCGTCGGTGATCGGGTCGTTATGCCAGGGGCTCAGGCGAAATTCGTGAGYATTTTCCATCCAGGTGTAAGCGCCACCACTTTCGGACATCACCGTGCCGAAATGCGGGTTGGCCAACACGTTGGCCCATGGCGCCGGCGTCGGCCTGCCAGGCTGCAAGGTCATGACGTACTCGCTGCCATCGGCACTGAAGCCGCCATAGGCGTTGCCCAGGAGCAAACCTTCGATAGCGGACAGGGGAGCGGCCGCCGTTGCTTTTGCCTGGCGCTTGAGTGTGGGGACCAGCGCCGGGTACACCGGGCTGGCGTGACGCCGATGAACCTGCTCGGCAATGCCGCCGTTGCCTTCGCTCAGTACCAGGCGCGCCACCGACAGGATCAGCGTCCGGTCCTCGTTCGACAACTGCTGTGCCGGACGCACGAAAATGCCCCCGGGATGGTCGATCAACGAGGCTTCGCTGCCGGACGTCACCACACCCATGATCAGGTCCTGGAGTTGCTGGCGATAGCCGGCCTGGTCTTCGTTCCAGATGACCAGGTCCACCACCAGCCCCTTTTGCCGCCAGTAGGCATGGGCCTTGACCATCTGCTGCACCAGCTCGATGTTCTCGACGGTGGCGATCTGCAGCAGAACGATGGGCAGGTCGCCGGAGATCGCCTGGCCCCAGAGGCTCGATTGATTACGTCGATTGGCCATCAATACGCTGTTTTCCGCGCGCATCGAGGCATTGGCGTAGAGAATCGAAGCGGCCATCTGTTCAAACAGGCGGGCATCTTCCGGCGCTACATTGAGTTGGCGCAGCAACACCTGGCTGTGGGTCCAGGCCAGGTCGAAGACGCGATCGGCGAGGTGCCGGTCGCGGTATTTATTGATCAGGTACAGGCAACCCTCACGGCTGTCCGCGACGCCGGTCACCAGGTCGATGGTCGCCGTTTGCCCGGGTTCCAGGGCAATGCGGCAGCGGATCGCCACGATCGGGTCCAGCACCGAGCCGGCGGTGCCGGAAAGCTGCTGGACATGGCCATCGAGCGCCGCCGGTGCTGCAACGTCGCGCCCTCGGCCGATGAATCGCGCTCGATCKGTCTCGTAGGAAATGGCGTCGATGTCCACGCCATGGGCAGCCAGCAGATGGCACATCCAGGGCACGGCTTCCTCACTGGAGCGCCGCCTGCGGGTGCAGACGATGGCCTGCAGCGCCGGCAACAGTTCGGTCTGCACGAACAGGTTGCTGAAGGCCGGGTGCATGGCATCACTGATGGCCGGCGCCAGGACCACCTCGGCGTAGGTGGTGATCTCCACGCTACGCCGTACGCGGCCGCGGTTGGTGATATGCAGCCTGCGCAACTCGATATCGTCTTCGGGAGACACGACGATCTCGGTGTGCGTATCGAAATCGAGCTCGCGAACACGAAACTCGGCCCGGGCATCGCTGAAAATCGCTTCATGGCTTTCTGGCCGGTGCAGGGTCGGCTGGTGCGCCGAGGACCAGAACACGCCGCTGCTGACATCGCGCAGGTAGCAGAACATGCCCCAGTTGTCGCGGGTCGCGTCTTCATGCCAGCGGGTCACGGCGATGTCGTTGCAACGGCTGTAACCGCCGCCGGCACTGCTGAGCATGACGTGATAACGGCCGTTGGAGAGTAGCTGGACGGCGGGGCGCTTGCGCCCGGGATCGGCGAACACGCGAAGCCTGGTTTCCTGYATCCCTGCGTTGTCTCCCGTGGCAGGCGCCTGGGTCGCATGCAGGTAGGGCGCGGCGGTTTTCGGTACGCGTTCCTGCAGCAACAAGAGGGTGGCCTGGAAGGCCGGGATCGACTCGAAACGTCGCTGCATGGGTCGGTCCAGCAGCAGGCTGGTCAAGGCCAGCAGGCTCATGCCCTGATGGTGCGCCATGAACGAGCGCACGACCGCATAGCGCTGGCCGCGTGGCAGGCGTGCCTCGGTGTAGTCGACCGCTTCGTACAGGCCATAGCGACCGGCCGACCCCTGGGCAGCCAGGCGTTGCAGGTTGCGACAGGCCGCTTGCGGTTCGACCATCAGCGCCAGGGCGCTGGCGTACGGCGCAATCACGGTATCCTCGGCCAGCCCGCGCTTGAGGCCAAGGCCTGGCACACCGAACGCCCGATACTGATAATTGAAGTGGGCATCCAGGGTGTTGTAGCCCGACTCGGACACGCCCCACGGGATGCCCAACTGGTGGCCATGCTCGATCTGCAAGGCGACGGCCGCGCGGCATGTCTGCTCCAGCAGCGTGCCTTCATAGCTGGGCATGACCAGGTTGGGCATCAGGTACTCGAACATCGATCCGGACCAGGAAAGCAGTACCGGCACCCCGCGATTGTTGCTGAGCAAGCGTCCGAGGGTGAACCAGGCCTGTTGCGGCAGCTGGCCCTGGGCGATGACCACGAAATTGGTCAGGCGCACCTCTGAAGCGAGCAGGTCGTAATAGCCGTTGTCCAGCCGGCGTTCGTCGGCGTTGTAGCCTATCGAGAACAGGTCACGCTGGGCATCGTAAAGGAAGGTGAAGTCCATGCTCGCCAGTGACGCGGACAATTCGGCCAGGCGCTCCAGCTGGCTGATTCGTGCGCGGGCCAGATGTTGTACCGCCTGCACTTGCGCCTGATCGGTGGGCAGCCACAGCGCGCAATCGAGCTCGGCCATGTGTCGCAGGGTGAGTGCTGGCGACTTGGCCCGGGCGGGTGCCTGCGGCAGCTCGAAGCGCAGTCGTTCTGCCCGCAGATCCGCACACTGCGCCTGCAATGCCTGCAGCCAGTAGTGTGCTTCTTCAGCAGAGCTGGCCTGAGTGTCGATTGCCAAGGCCTGCGCCTGATCGAGTAACCGCAGGAGGTTGTCCGGGGTGTCGTGGACAATCGCCGACTCCACCTTCGCGCGCAGTTCAAGCACGGCAACGTCATCGAGGTCCGCGTCCTGTAACGCCTGCTGCAGTACATTGAGGGTGTCGCCCAAACCGCCAAGGCTGCGTCGGTCGAACAGGGGCGTGTCGACCAACCCCAGCAGCCCCGGCCGCAGGGTGAGCAACAGGCCCGCCAGGTTGCCGCTGTCCACGGTGGACACATACCGAGGCGCCAGCGGCTGCAGTGTCTGGGTGTCGTACCAGTTGTAGAAGTGCCCATGGTGTCGCTCAAGGCCGGCCATGCACTCAAGGGTTGCTGTTATGCGTTCAAGCAAGCGCCCGGTACTCAGATAACCGAAATCGTGGGCCGCCAGGTGAGAGAGCAAGGCCATGCCCATGTTGGTCGGTGAGGTGCGATGGGCAATGGTCGGCTTGGGTATTTCCTGGACGTTGTCCGGCGGCAACCAGTTGTCCTCAGGGCCCACATAGCGATCGAAGAACGCCCAGGTCTGGCGTGACAGCATGCGCAGGAATCGCAGGTCTTGCGCTGACGGACTGAACCCCGTCGGTGTTGTCGGCAGGCTGATCCACCAGGCAATCGCCGGGCTCGCCAGCCACACCAGCAGCAAGGGCGCCGCCAGTGCGAGTACATAGAGAGAGGGGAGCAGGGCCGCGAATAGCAGCAGCGCCAGCGCAGGGGCAATCCACATGCTTTTATACATGCCGGACAGATCGTTGCCACTGGAGCGCTCCACCTCACGAGAAGGTTGCCATTGCAGCAGGCGGCGTTTGCTGACCAGCATGCGCCACAGTGAGCGGCCAATCGCATCGAAGCTCAACAACGCATCGGAGGGCAACCAGACAATCGACAACAGCGCTCGCATGAAATGCTGGCCCGAGGTCCGCAATGCCGCGCTCAGGTGTTGCCCCAATGGAATATCGGCAGCTTTCTGTACCAGCGCGAGTACCGACTGCAGTACCGGTTGGAGAAATACCAGGCCGAGCACTGCCAATGTCCAGGAGACGGCCTCGCTCGAACCCAACCAGCCCCATGCCAGCATGGCCAGGAAGGCGCCTGGCTCCAGGCTGCGGCGCAGATTGTCAAAAATCTTCCAGCGGGCAAGGTTGCTCAGAAGGTTGGGCGCGAATCCTCCCTGGGGTTTCGGTGCCCAAGGCAAGGCCCAGTACAGCACTTGCCAGTCTCCGCGAATCCAGCGGTGTCGGCGTTTGGCATCGGCGCTGTAGCGAGACGGGTATTCCTCATACAGTTGTACATCGCTGAGCAGCCCGCAGCGGGCGTAGCACCCTTCGATCAAGTCATGGCTGAGGATGCGGTTGTCGGGCAGGCAGCCTTCGAGTGCCTGTTCGAAGGCGTCGACGGCATAGATGCCCTTGCCGATGAAGGAACCGTTGTAGAACAGGTCTTGATAAACATCGGAGACGGCGCGGGTATAGGGGTCGATACCTGCATCGCTGCCAAACAGGCGGGCGTAGGTCGAGCGTGCCGTGCTGGGCAGGCTGATCCCCACGCGTGGCTGGAGGATGGCGTAACCGCTGACGATCTTGCCGCTCTGTTCATCGAATACCGGATGGTTCAGCGGGTGCATCATGGTACCGATGCACTGACGCGCGACATCCCGTGGCAGCAAGGTATCGGTGTCCAGGGTGATGACGAAGCGTACGGCACTCAGTGGCGCGACATCACCGACGATCAATGCAAAGCGCTGTTTTCCTTTACCAGGCAGTCCTTTGTCACGCAGCAATGCGTTGAGCTCGGCGAGTTTGCCACGCTTGCGCTCATGCCCCATCCATACCCGCTCGGTAGAGCTCCAGTGCCTGGGTCTGTGCAGCAGGAAGAACCGGTCGACCTGGCCATCGGCATATTTGTGGTTGAGCGCCTCGATCAGTTGGCGCGCCAGTGCGAGCAATTCGGCATCCTCGGGCATCACCTCGGCAGGGGCGTCCATGAAGTCACTGAGCAGCGCAAAATGCAGGTTGGCATCGCGATTGGCCAGGAATCGCACTTCCAGGCCTTCCGCCAGGGCCTCGATGTCGCCAGCGTTGGCAAACATCGTAGGCACCGCCACCAGCGTACGCGCCTCGGCCGGTATGCCCTTGCTGTAGTCCAGGCGGGGCAGTAGCGACGGGGCTACCGTGAGGGTTACCAGCCAGTTGACCAGCCCGATCGCCAGACGGCTGGTCATCAATAGCGCGGGCACGGCGAGCAGGACCAGGCACCAGGTTGGCGTGCCGCTGCGATAAGCACTGCTGAGAAATGGCCAGGCCAACAGCAGTGTCAGCAGCAGTGCAGGGTACAGGTAGAACTTCAACGGGGCGCTCTGGAGCAGGCGCTTCCATCGTTCGAGCAGCGGCACGCTGGCGTGCAGCGCCTGCTCCAGGCTGAGCAACCCGTCAGCCACCAGGTAATAGCCCACGTGCGAGGTTACACGGGCCGTGGGCTGTGTGGTGCTGGCCAGTTCGATGGCGGCTTGTGCCACCTTGGTTTCAGACTGCACACAATGCCGGGCGAGGCGTTCGACCACATGGCGGTAACGATCGCGGGTAGCAAAATCCATGTTCGCGTAGACATCCGCCGGGTCCGTGCACAATACCTGTTCGACATGACTGAGCAGCTCGACGAACTCGCGCCAGTCGGTCGCCGCCAGCAACCGCAGGCTGGCGATGCTGTTGCTGATGGACACCTGGTCACCGGATTGCTGCTGGGCATCCATCTGCACCAGGCGTTCGACGGTAAGGCCGGACTCACCGAGCGTTTGTTCTATCCACGCCATGGGCAATATCAGCGCGGCGCTTTGCCCATGCAGGCGGCGCGCCAGCTCTGCAACGAATGAAGGCGTCATCGGCGGTGCCGACCGCGCCATGTCGGCAACGGTCAATACCACGCTCTTGGCGTCGCGCTCGGCCATTTCGATCAATCGATCGGCCCAGTCATCGGCAAGGTTACGGTCATCCCGGTTGGCCATTACCCGGGACGCCACGCGCCGTAGGTTCTCGATCAGCGCCAGGCGCAGCATGATCGGGATTGCCCATAGCTCGCCTAGGGCCAGCGGCGTGATGGTCTGATAAGAGGCGATGAAACAATCCAGGCTTGGCGCGTCGACCCGGCCATCGCCATGAGCGATGGTTTCCAGGGCGATGTCGTAGACCCGCGGCAGGCCTGCCGAAGGACCTTCGGCCAGGCGTGGCAACTCGCGACTGTAGCCGTCGGGCAGGTGGGTCCTGGCGGTACGGATGTTTTCTTCGATGAGGTAGAAGTTGTCCAGCAGCCATTCCGCCGCAGGGGTGGCGCGCCGGCTGGACAGTTGTACGGTCTTGAGCGCTGCGCAACTACGTTCCAGAAGCAGTTGGTTGTCAGTCAGGCGGCCCAGCAAGGCGTCCTTTCTTGAAAGACGCCCGAGCACATGTTGGCGTGCCAGTACGATACCGTGGTCTGCCATCTGCTGCGCATTGAACAGGTCGGAACGCAGGATGGGCTCGTACTCGAACTTGTGCCGCGCTGCACTCCACCTGAGCCAGATGGCCGGTGAGCGCCAAAGGCTGGACAGCGTGCGAGTCAGGATATTTTGCATGAAATCCTTCGTACGACCCGCGCAGGGCAGGTCGCATGTGGAATGAAGGCGGTTCTACGCCAGGCTAGGTGTGCGGGCGTTGCGCCGCCGGGCGCAGCATTCCGCCGATGAGTGTGGGTTATTCATCGGGGCGAAGTCTGTTCGCTAGCGAACATAGACAATGCCAGCCGCGGGGGCTGGGTGATTAGCGAACGATCCAGGCGGCCGCTTTTGGTCCAGGCTGTGTGAAAACGCATGCGCCGTATTGAGGTCTGCATTGTTACGTAAAATCTGCCAGTGTTTGGTTAATCAGCGATTGAAAGTTTGCGTAGAAACGCGAGGTCCCAAGCTCCGGTAGCGAGATCTTCCAGTCCCATCTCGGCTTGCAGACTTCCTGCTCCCGCGTGCCRGTGTTCACCTTGAACAGCGCCATCGTTTGCAAGTTAGCCGGCAACTCTCCGAAAAGGATCTATGCCTGAATTCCTATCTCACCCTGTGCAGCTTGTAACGCTCGCTCCTCGGTCAGCGGCATGAAAATCGGCTGTGTATTGCTGGCGTGCTGGTAAAGAAAGTAGTGCCCGGAATCGTCTAACAATATCCGGTACAGTTCTGACGGCCGAAAGTTGTTGCCGATAAAAATACTTTCCTTGAGGATCTCGAAAGACTTGATCCCATGCTGTCGCATTGTGGTTTCAAAGGCTTGGTAAAGACCTTCTCGGCGGCGTCGATTGTTTTGAGCATTAAGCTTGAAAAAAAGCACCATCAGCACCGCATAACTGATAAGGAGAATCACAAGGGCGCTAGTGCGCATGCGTGGAGCTCCATGTCCGCTCAATCGTTGTGCATTTCAGTGTAGGCGCGCTCCTGGTGTTCTTCGTCGAATGGCAAGTGTCGCGACACGTTTCGCGTATCAGCAAATTGTGTCGCGACATTGGAGTCAGCATGGCGAACATGAATGCGGCACAGATAAATCAAGGTTTTGAGTACTCAAGATAGAGTTTCTCAAGCGCTTCCTGGTACTTATCTCCGGATAGTGTTTCTTTCAATATCGCCACGGCTTCGAGAGCCTTGACTGCGGCCATGGCTTCGTTTTCTCCCCGGTAGCTGGCGCGAAGCCTGGCTGCTGCGTACACAGCTTCTTCAGTCGTTGGCATTGCTTTGCCCTCGAAGGATTCGGATTCACTGATCAGCACCGCAGCGTGGTTCATGGAGGAACACGCGCCCGACTTGATCCAGCGCATGCTCAATGAAATTAACAACAGCCAATCGCCAAAGCTGCTCTTCTACAGGCGTTGCGATCTTCATACAAGCGCCAGAGTTTTGATGCAAATACCGATCAACCACAGCATTCGCCGATACCAAGAGGATGATTTGCTTTTTTTTACCGGGCTCGTCAGAGCGCTCCAAGTGTCAACTCCATCGCCATTGCAGCGGACAACGCCAGCATAATCAGCAGCGCGATAAACATTAGGCACAACTGAGCGACCTGCTTATAAAGGGTTATCGGCCTTTTCGTGATACGAGCAATTGATTTATTAGAGGATGCCATCACCAGTTCTCACTTTTCCGCGGAACATTAATAGCTCCAGAAGGTGTACATCAGGATCACCTGCAGGATGAACAGCGCGCCGATCAGGGCGAACATAAACGGCCCGCGCGGCCTTGGGGKCGGCCRGCGGGTTGGTAAACGCMGAGGGGKCYRTCGGTGGTGGCRGGCCGAAATCATCCAGCGGCACGGCGTTGGCGGTGGTCAGGGTAAGGAGCATCGCACAGGGCGGGCTTGACCTGAGCAGCAAGGTGATGGAGCTGCATGGCGATGTCGCGCGTTTCATTTTTCACCCCTCGCCTCATGCCGAATCTGGCTAGCCCCGCCGTCTCCATGATGTCCGGGACGACAGCTGTTGCGGGTACCAGGGGGGGCTGCAACTAATGAGCCATTTCAATAGGGCGAAGAAAAAGCTCAAATTAATTAACGGGCTGTTTTTGAGTGTTCCAAGCGAGAGAAAGGGTGAGGGGGGRATATTCCTCAAATYAGGTGGTAAMCGCCCGGTTGGGTGGGTGTAATGCCCCAYTTATGGCGATGGTAGCGGCCCTGTTTCACCGACCGCTTTTGGTAGGGGCTGCGAGCTCATCGCGGTTGTGGCTGTCAATGCGATAAGGCGTGCCGGCAATAGGCTTACCGCAGCGAGCGATAGGCAATGGGGTCGATGTAAGCCGACTGCAGGTCCCGCTCCGGGATCTCCCAGATGATTTGCTTTGGCGGCGTTTCTTTGGAGGCCGGGTTGTTGAGGTAGCTGTTGGCAGCACCAGAGAACGCTCCGCCGTCTTTGGCGAAGTTACCTACGGGGGCGCCCAGTGCCTGCTGCACAAACCCTGCGAAGTTGGAGTTGCGTGAGAATGAAGTGCCGATGAGCACGGTATTGGGGAGGTCGGCATCGCCAAAGAGGTCTGCCTCGGTGTCAGGGCTGGCGGCTGACGCAACGGGAAGTTCGTGGGTGCTGGTCTGGGCGATCATTTCGGGTGCGGGTTGCCATTTGAGCGGCAGCCAGTCGATGCCCGCCAGATGGACCAGGTCGCCAGGCCGCACCGCGAGCGAGGCATGACTTTCGTTGAACGACCTGCGTGGCGTTGCGCTGATGCCCAGGGTCTTCAGGCGCTGCGCGATGGCCTCGGCCGCTGCCTTCGCGCCAGATTCGCTCCAGTGCGTATCGGTGCGCAACCAGGCACTGGCCCCCAGTGGCGTCAGCGCACCGGTGAGGTCCAGATTCGACACGCCACCCACATCCAGCTTCGAGGTCCATGCCTGGATGCGCCCTTCGAGAGCGRCCGGGCGGTGCAGTGCGCAACGCTGCCCGGCAGCGATGCGGCTCTTGTCTGGAACGATGACCACCAGCAGGCTGATGTCACGTTGGGAGAGCTGCTGCTTCAGATCAATCACTGCCTGGACTTTGGCATCGGCATTGCGCTGTGCTTGATGATTGACCTTGAGCTCATCGGCCAAAAACAACCAGTCAGGACAACCCGAGCGAACCCTCGGCCCGGTGTCATTGAGGAGCAGCCAACTGGCACCGCGCTCCAGCTCGGCGAAGGTCGTGGGGAGGTAAGCGTTCGACAGTTCCTTGGCAATCCGGTGAGTGATATCGCCGTCAAGAATCTGCGGGGCCAGTACCTTATCGGGTAGCAGCGAGATCTGCCCTGAAACGATCAGACGGCCAGTGGACAGCAGCCCGACGACCAGGAATATCAGCAGCGCCACGCCTGCCAACCGACTGTTGCGTGTCGCCAGATCAGGCTGAGTGGAGGGCGGGGTGTGCTTGGGGATCGTCATCAGAATTGGAAATACAGGAAGGGTACGGTTTCGCGACTGGCGATCAGTGCGAACGACAGCATGAAACCGGCGATGGGCCAAAGGGCGGCGGTGTAGAGCGAAAGGCCGCCCAGTTGTTTCTCACAGTAAGGGCGCAGCAGTGGTGCAACGACACCGAACACTCCCAGCAAACCCGCAAGGCCGTGTACCGGGCGCAGGGTCGTGGACAGTTCGTCACCGAGGGCGATGCCCTGCAGGCCGAACTGTCCGGCATACAGGCTCAGCGCGCTATGAAAGTCGGGGGCGCGGAACAGTGTCCAGGCCAGGCACACGAACAGCAGTGTCAGGCCATGGGAAAGCACCGGCGGCACCGGGGGCAGGGAAGAGCTGTTCCAGGCACGATTCACACACAACGCAATGCCATGGGCGCTGCCCCACAGCAGATAATTCCAGCTATCGCCACCGTGCCAGAGGCCGGCGATGGCCATGATCAGGAACAGGTTGCGGTAGGTTTTCCAGGTGCCGTTGCGATTGCCACCCAGCGGAATATACAGATAGTCACGTAACCAGCTGGACAGCGACAGGTGCCAGCGACGCCAGAAGTCCTGGATGCTGTTGGCCAGATACGGACGGTCGAAGTTCTCGGGAAAGTGAAAACCCAGCATCAGCCCCAGCCCGATGGCCATGGCACTGTAGCCGGCAAAGTCGAAGAACAGTTGCAGTGAATAGGCAAGGCAGCCAACCCAGGCGTCGGAGAAGCTGGGGTTCGGCACATTGAACGCCACATCGACTACCGGCGACAGGGTGTCGGCCACAAGGACCTTCATGCACATCCCGACCATGAACCTGCGTGTGCCCAGCGAGAAATTCTGCAGGTTGAAGTAACGTTGATTCAGCTCACGCCGAACCCAGTCATAGCGAATGATGGGGCCGGCGACCGAATGGYCGAACATCGAAATATAGGTGGCGTAGTTAATGAAGCTGCGTTCGACCGGCACGGTACGGCGATGCACATCCACCAGATAGGAAATCGCCTGCAAGACGATAAACGACAGCCCCGCCGGCATGATGACCCGCTGCCAGTCCGGGGGCATGGCGCCGTACCCGGTGATGGTATCGATCAAGGTGCCGGCAACGATGTTGGCGTACTTGTACCAGCACAGCACCGCCGTGTTGAGCACGATCAGCGTCGCGAGTAGCCGCACGCGACCCTTGCCTTCTTCCCGCAAGGCGTCAATCAGCAAGCCGCCGATCCACGCCGTGATCGTCAGCACCACATGCACCGCGAGGAACCGTGGGCTCAACCAGCCATAGAACAGCCAGCTGCCGATCAGTAACGTGACGTTGCGCCAGGCGGCTGGGCACACGGCATAGGCCGCCAGGAACAGCGGCAGGAACAACGTCAGAAACTCGAGCGAGGCAAAAACCATGGTGGTAGCGCGATCCGATCAGTGGGCCAGGACGTCAGTCGCGAGCAACAGGGAAGGACCATTTGCGCCAGGCAGCAGCACAACGCTGTAGCGCTCGCCAGCCTTGAGCTGGCCCAGGTCCAGCGGGGCACCGACGTTGGTTTGGGCGCAGACCAATTGCACCGACAGGCTGACCGGGTTGATCGCTCGGCGTTGTACGCTGCCGTCGGCCACCTCCTTGAACAGGTCGGCGTTCTTCCCCGCAGCGCGCAAGCCGGCCTGGGTGCACGCTGGATCGGCGCTGATAAACGCCAGCGAGGCTCTCAGGCTATTGAAGTCGTCGGGTTGCTCACGGATGACAACCTGGCGGATACCTTGAGCGCTGTCTGACAAGGCGATCACACTGGCGAATTCGCCGGCTGCCACCTGGATGTCCAGCGGCTGGCTTTTGCCGTTGCGTTCCAGGGTGCCCTTGATCGGCTGGTTGGCGGGCACGGGCAGGTAGTCGGACACGGCATTCGAGCCTTCCAGTTTGAGGCTTGCGCGCGAGCCTTCGGCCAGCAGCTGCAACGGTTGGTCGGCGGCGTTGATAAAGCGCAGGAAGGCCGAGTCCTGATCCGGGCCCGTCGGGTACAGGGCAATGTCGGCGGCCTGGACGTGCAGGCTCAGCATCAAGGGCGCGAACAGCGCCCAGCCACAGGCGGATCGGGTCATTTGCCGGCTCCTGTGCTGCTGACAGTGTCGGCGGGCAGTTTGGCCAACGCTCCACCAATCGCATTGCCCCAGGATTGATAACCGGCGACGGTGAAGTGCTGACCATCGGTGGTGATCCACTGCCCGGGTTTGGAGAACGTCAGCGAATCGATGTAGGTGCAAGGCGCCACGTTCGCGGCCAGAAACTGCGACATCAATTGGGTGCGGGGATCATTCTTCTGGTACATGCCACCGGCTTTGCCCCAGGCCGGGCCCACCCAGGCGCAGCGGGTTCCGGTGGCGGCAATGGCCTTGGCCAGGCCGGTGACGCTTTGCCATGCCCAGGCCTTCGGAAACACCGGTTTGTCATAGGACGCCATGGTGTCGCCGATGACCAGTACCACCAGGTCGGGCTTGTCGGCGGCGATCAGGTCCTGGATCGGTGTGGTGGTTGCCTCGCGCCCCTTGATCACGATCTTGTCGTTGCCTTTGCGCTCGGCGCCGCAGTCGACCTTCTTGCTGATCAACCAGTCACCGGCGCTGGCGCCGCAGGCACCGATGGAGTGGACCTGGGCGCCTTGGCGAGTCAGGTTGTCGTGCAGCGGCTCCAGCAAATGGTCCGCAAGGCTCATGTGGCTCTCCCCAAGGACAAGGAGAGTCAGGCCGGCAATGGCAGAAGTGGGCATCGAAAGCTCCAGAATGATCAGTTGGAATAAGGCGAGGCGTACGGGCTGACCGGCAGGCTCATGGGGCCGCTGATCTCCTCGAACTGGTAGCGCAAGGACAGGGCGCCGCTGAGTTGTTGGTAGTCGCGGGCGTTGTCCAGGCCCAGATTGGCGCCCAGCAGGAAGTTCGAAGCGACCTTGTATTCAGCCGCCGCGGCGACGCTGTAGCCGATCCCGGTTTTGTTTTGCCCTGCGTAACGCAGGCCCGAGGCCGCCTGCTGGGCTTTGTCGGTCGGGAAATAGTCGACGCTGTCCTGCTCGAAATGCTGCACGCCGACCGAGCCCTTGACTTGATACGTCAAGCGCCCGGTGCGTTGTGCCCAGGTCACCGGAATGCCCAGGGCGAAGAACGTCTGCGGGCTGAAATAGCCGCCGTGGCCGTAGGTGAAAAAGTCCTGGTTGTTGGCGTAGCTGATGCCGGTCATGCTCAGGCCGACGGTCAGTTTGCTGTCCGTTGCATTTTGCAGGTACCAGTACACACCGCTGCCCAGTTCACTGCGGCTGTTGGACTCGACATGGTTGCCCAATAACTGGTGCCAGGAGGCGTAGCCATAGGCGCCGACTTCGTTGTCGTCAAAGCTCAACTGACCACGCCCGCCGTTGGCGGTCACACCGCCCCAGGACTGCCCGCTGCGTTTGTCCGTGGTGCCGGCAAACGAGGTGAGGCTGTCAGTCACCGGACGCCGTGAAACGTTCACGCCGTAACGGACATTAGAGCTGTCGCTGATGGGGCGATCAACGCTGATGCCGCCCGTGGCGGTGGTGTATTTGAAGCCGAGCGGGGTGGTGCCGAGATCGGCCTTGAGCCCATCCGCGGGCCGTTGAACGGCGACGGAAAGGCCGACACCCTCGGCTTTCTGCGAACCGACGCTGCCGCTCTGCGCACCGTTGCCAAAACGCGACAGCGCCTCGCTGCTGGCACTGCCGGCGTTCAGCGAGACGGGCGTCACGCGCAGCGCAACGCGGCTCTCATCCAGCGGAATATTGATTTCCAGCGGTGTTTCAATGTCGGTGAGTTTGCTCAGTCCCGACTCACTGTTGTTGCTGCGAATGCTCACGCCCTGGGTGACGTAGGCACTGCGCTCCTGAAGGATTTTATTGAGCGCCAGTTGCGCGGGGCTGATGTCCTCGCTCACCAGTGCTGCGCGCGGCAGTTGCGACTCGAATGGATTGCTCGCCTGCTGTGGCCTTGGCGGGGCGTCGATGGCAAAAGGGGCGCTGCCCGGCATCTCCTGAGCCGGTGGCGGGATGGCTGCCAGCAAGGTGTCGCGACTGACTTCATTACGTGAACCCGACACCCCGGCAAAAGGGTTGGGCGCCACCGTCGAGCCGGCCAGTTGGCCGCCCTGGCTTCTGCGTTGCTCGCTCTGTTCGATGGCCACGGCTTTGCGCAGCAGATCGGTCGCCGTGCCGGTCTTGCCCATGTTCTGGTAGAGACGTGCGGCCTCGGTCAGCGTTTGAGGGTTACCGGGTTCGGTCTTGAGCAGCTGTTGCAGCGCCTGTTCGGCAAAGGCCGTGTCATGTGCCAGCACCGCCGCGTCGGCGGCGCCCAGCAGCAGTTGCGGGTCGTTTGGCTGGCGCTGTAACAGCGGTTTGTAGAGTTCGAGGGCTTTTGCCGTGTCGCCGTTGGCCGAGTACATCCGCGCCAGGGCCGCGACGGCAGCGCTGTCACCGGGACGTTGCGCCAGTGCGGGCGCCAGCGTGTCATAGGCGTTGGCCAGATCGCCGCGTTCACGCAGCTGGTCAGCCTGGCGGATGCGATAGAGATAGAGCAGGTCGTCGAATCGCTTGCGAGCTGGCGCGTTCAGGGGCTTGTTCTGAAGGTCGCGCAGAATCTGGTTGACCTGCGTGTCTTCTCCGGTTTTAAGCAGGACAGCGGTGTATTGCAGGATGAAGTCCGCCGAGGGCGCTGTAGTCTGTTGCAACCGGCCGCGCATGAGGGCCAGCGCACGGCTCGGCTCGCCGATGTCGACATAGGCCGAGGCCAGGCTCGCCGTGCGGTCTGGACTGTTGTTGGCCATCGGCTGAATACGCTCGAGCAAGGTCAGGGCTTCCTGGCGTTGTCCGCGCTTGCCCAACTCGATCGCCTGGCTGAGTTGCAGGTTGAGGCTGACGTCAGCGGCCAGCGCTTGCATGTCCGGGGTGCGCTGGTCGGGGCGCAAGCGTGCCAAGGTTGTCTGGGCGGCTTTCCACTCACCCATCTGGACCGACAGCAAGGCGCTGACGTAAAGAGCATCGGCATTGTCGGGATGGGCCTGGAGCATGGCGTTGATCAGGTCCCGAGCCTTCTGGGGTTCGCCCATCGCCAGGTTCAGGCGGGCCAGGGCGAAACGCGTCCAGATGTTGTCCGGCTCAACGCGCAGCGCGTCTTGCAAGGCATTGCGCGCAGCGGGCAGGTCGTTGCGTTGTTCGGCGAGGGCGGCCAGTTGCGTCGCACGCAAGGCTTGCAGGCGTGCGGACTGGCCGATCTTTGCCTGGCCGGTGGCCGGCAGGCTGTTGATCAGTTGCAGGGCTTCATCGTTCTTGCCGCTCTTGAGCAGCACGTTGACCAGCCCTTCCTGTGCTTGAGGGTCGTCACGGCGCAGGCTCAGTACCTGGCGATAGTTGCCCTGAGCGTCATCGAACTGGCCCGCGCTGGCCTGAATGTCCGCCAGGGCGAGGCGAGCGTCCACCCCGTTTGGATTGAGCCGCAGCGCCTGGTTGACCAAGTCCTGTGCCTGGGCTGTCTGACCTTTGGCCTGGGCGTCGCGGGCCTGCTGCAACGCCGACCAGTAGCGCACGTCGTTCAGCGCAACTTGCCAGTGGCTGCCGTCCTGTTGTCGCGAGGCCTGACCCAGGAGCTTCTCCGCTTCGGCCAGTCGGTGTTGCTGCTGGCGAACAACCCCAAGACCACCCAGCGCGTCGGCATCGTCGGGCCGGGTTTTCAAGCGCGCTTGAAAAGCCTGTTCGGCGGTGGCCTGATCGCCTTCTTTGAGCGCCTTCAGACCGCGCGCAACTTCGGCGGGCGGTTGCCATTCCTTGCTGGCTGTCGTCGCTGCCTGTTGCTTGCCCTTGTTCATCTGTGCCCGGATTTCCACGTCATCCGGATGCGTCTTGAGGTACGCCTCGAACAACGGCACTTGTGCCGGATTGGGCGGACCGATCCAGGTCAGCGCCAGGCGCCAGCTTTCGTCGGCATCACCGGCAATGTCGGTACGCTGGGTCAGCGCGGCCAGGGCGCGGATGCCCTCGGCACGGTTGTCTTCATGGCGCACCAGATGCTTGGCGTAAAACAGCGCGACGATAGAGTCGTTGGGCATTTCACGTTGCAGGCGCTGAAATCCGCTGCGTGCCTCAGCCCAGTCGGCCTGATTGAAGGCAAGGTTGTTGTAATACTCGCGGCCGATCGTGCCTTGAGGTGGACGGCCATCGAACAGCGAGCGAAACACGACGGTCGCCTTGTCGCGCTCACCAGCATCGACGAGGCGCCGAGCCTCTTCCAGGCGCTGCTGGTTCTGCGGTTGTGCCAGGGCGATGTCCTGTGCCAATTGCAGTGCCTGCCGAGGCAAAGGCTGGATGGCCAGCAAGCGGGCCAGGTATTGCTGAGCCTGTTGTGGCTTGTCCTGTTGCACGCCGATCAAGCCCAGGCCATACAGTGCGTCAACCTGGACCGGGTCCAGCAACAGGACTTTCAGCCAGACTTCCGCCGCGCGTTGAGGGTTTTTGTGCAACTGCCAGTACTGCCCTTGCTCGACGAGTAATGTCTGTGGCGTCGGACTTTGAGCGTGGGCAGCAGCGGCCGTCCATGCGCTCATGACGGCGATGGCTAGCGTGCGGTGGTGCGGGTGCATGCGGTCTCCCAGGAAAGTTTCAGCGTTCCGTCTTCCCGGAATCGATAATGTTTATCTGCCCAGCCGAGCGCGAACAGGCTGAGCATCAAGTCGTAGTAACGCGGCGGACCGGCGTCGGTATCAGGCCTGGACAGCGCCTCGTGCAAGGCAAGTTCCACGCGGTCTCGTTGCTGATCGGCCAACCTGGGTTGCCCCTTGGCCTGAAGGTAGGGAATCAGTGCAGCCCGGAATCCGTAAGGGCTCTGACCCTGGACACTGCCGTGCAGCACCTGGACCGTTTCCGGGGGGGAGCCCGTCGCGACAGTGCTGCGGGCCATTCCGTCCAGCCGCTTGAGCAGCAGCGCTGCCAGCGGTTCGGAGGTATCACTCATGCCCAGCCAGAGGTACACGCGAATGGCGTCGTAGCTGCCCGTGTCGCCGTTGATCGGGTCGCTCACGAAGACACCCGATTGTGCTGAAGTGCCTTGATAACCGACCCAGTCAGCGATGAAACCGTGGCGGCTGGATTGGGCAATCATCGTCGCGGTGTTATCGGCAATCGCTTGCCAGGGCCCGGAGGGTGCTTCCTTGGCCAGCCGCCGTAACAGTGGCAGTGGCAGGTAGCTGGGATTCAGGCGCCAGAGAGCGTCCGGCTGGACGAAACCCTGTGGTCCAGGCAATACCATCGGACCCAGCCCGGGCAAATTGACGACCAATTGCACTTCGATCGTCGCCATCAGGTGCAGGGCGTCCTGGTGATAGTCCGGCCGATGCCACAGGCGTGCGGCTTCGAGCAGGGCATAGGCGATCCACAGGTCGGCGTCGGCGGCAGAATTGGCGTCTTGCAGGCGCCACTGACCGTCCGTGCCTTGTCCCCATAACCAGCCCGGCAGGCGTGTGGCGGTGTCTGCGCCTGCGAGGTTGGCTGACGTCCAGCGCCAGAGTTTGTCAAAGCGTGGCTGATCGTTGCCGATCAGTGCGAAGAGCATGCCGTAGGATTGCCCTTCAGAGGTGCTGTGATTGTTCTCAAGGCTCGATTCCAGAACCCGGCCGTCGGCCTGGACGAAGCGTGTGGCATAGGTTTGCCACAGTGGCCAGGCCGGCGGCTCGCAGGATTGTGCGGGCGCTATCGTTGGCGCCAGCAGGGCGAGCGCAAGCACAGCGCTCAACCTGCGCGCGTTACCGCGCAGGCTCTGGCGAAGTGAAGTACCCCGGCTGCTCATGGACGTCACAGGCCTGCGCGGCTCATTGGCCAAGACGACGTTTGGCCCGTAGGCGCAGGGCCAGGTAGGCCATGCAAGCAAGCAGCAGGACCCCGAGGAGGGTGAACAGCATGAGCGCCATGACGTTCTGCGAGAGGTACCACTGCAGATAGCGCAACGGACCCAGGCGCCCGACGTAGTAATCCTGCTCGGCGACCAGCGAATCGACCTGCTTGCCCCTGACCACTACCAGACTGCCTTGCAATTGCCGGGCATTTTCTTCGCTGCTGAGCAGGGCACTGGTCACGTCGGCCAGGCCGCCGGGCCTTGTGCCGGCGATAAACACCACGCTGCGCCCACTCTTGAGCGGCGATTCGAATCCGGTCAGATAAGCACTGCCGTCCTCGGCGCTAAACCTGAAGCTGCTGCGCGCTTCACGCCGATTGGATTTCGTATCCGGGCTGATCCAGTTGCGCAGACGCAAGGGCAGGTCAGACAGTTCAAAGTACTGCGCAGCATCTTCGCCCTTGGCGGGCAGAAGGTGCTGCCATTGATCCAGCAGAGGTTGGTTGTTGCCCGAGGCGAGCACCAGCAAATCCCGGTCGCTTTGCTCGGCGAGCTGGTCGGCGTGGACCACCTTCACCCCGGTGGCCGGATAACCGGTGGAGTCGCCGAAGCGGCCCAGCAGGGTCAGATAGGCGCTCAGATCGGCCGGGCCCGGCTCGTTGGGCAGGATCACCGATGTTTCAGACAGGTCGGCCATGCGGGTGAACGGGAAGCCACTGTCCTTGAACACCCCGAGGTTGGGCATGGCCATGAAATGTTCGTATTGGCTGAGGTCCAGGGTCGAGTCCGGGTCGATCACGCCGCGCATGTTGTCGATGATGATGTCGCGGCATTCGCCCTGTTTGATGTAGTCATACATGAAACGAAATTGCAGGCGCGATTGCAGCGCGACTGAATTGAGCGGCAACAGCATGCGCGACGTGCGGGCCAGGCTGTCGTCGGTTTTGAGCATTGCCAGCAGGCTGTCGCTGTTGCCGAGTTTCTCGATCGAAGGCAGGTCGATCGACTTGATGAAGGTGTCGTTGAAACTGATCAGCAACGAAGAATTGGTGGAGACCGGTTGCGGCGTATAGCGGTACTTCAGGTCAAGTTGCGCACCGGGCTCACGCCAGTTGAACAGATCGGGTGGCAATCGCAGGGCAACGGTCATTTGTCCCGGGTTATAACCCGACACATTGAGTTCTGCGGGTTTCGCCAGTTCACCCAGGCGAACCGGACGATCGGAGGGCAGCCAGTTGGGCGCGTCGTACGGTTGGCGTGGCTTGAGCGAGTCGATCCGGTCGATCACTACGCTCTGCCCGGAAAAGGCCGAGCCGCCGAGGGCCAGCGCGGTCGCGGCGACTTTGAGATCGGCGCCATCGCGCCCGGAGACGATCAACAGTTTGCCCTGAGCATCATTCGGGTTGCTCATGAGGGTCAATGTCGGCCCCGTGGCCTCTTTGATCGGCAAACCACTCAAGGTCGTTGATTCGCTGCCGCTGACAAACACCACTGCGTTGCCTTTTGCCGGCAGGCTGGTGAGGCTGGCGGGGAAGGTTGCGCCGCGGTAGCTGGCCAGGGCGCCGAACCAGGAAGACAGGATGCCGGCGGCCTCAAGCTCCGGACCGCTTGGGTGCGCGGCGAACACGAAGGGCAGCTTCAGGGGCGAGGCGTCTCGACGATCGAACAAGGGCAGCGGCAGAGCGGACAGGTCGTTGGGCTGTTTAATCGAGGACACCTGGAGACTCAGTTGGCTCTCGTTGCCGATCCTGGCCCACAGGCTGGAGTGCAAAGGGTCTTCACATTGCATCGTGTAATGACCGATGAACTGCAGGCTGAGCCGGTTGAATTCGGTGATGGTCTGCGGCGGAATCTGCACGGTCCGGGTCTGCAATTTACCGGCCTCTTCCTTCGGGAGGGGCAGGCTGGCGGCCACTTGATCGTTGATCAGCACGTTGATTTGCGAAAGATCGGCCAGCAGCGCCGGTGAGTAGCTGTACTGCAGCGTGACCTGCGCAGCCGTGACGACTTCATCGGCGCGCACATCGAAATTCACGCTGTCGGTAGCCTCCACGCCTTTAAGGGTCATCGAATAGCTTTTGCCCAGCTCCTTGAGGGTGCGGGTATAGCTATTGCCCGGGGCATCGGTCCCGGGCAACGATGCGACCGGCATCACTGCCGGGTCTGTGGCGCTGATTTGGGCGGCAGCACTCAAGGCACAGCCGCTCCAGCCCACTAGCGAGCAGGCGATCAGCATGAGTGTGCGGCGAGGAAGAAAGGTCCGGCGAGTGGAAGGCTTCAAGATCGTTGCGTGTCCGCGGTGGAGTCGATAGGTGATGGAGCGACCGGGCGTTTGCGCAGCAGCGCGTGGCTGTCCTTCAGGGTTACAACGAACAAGCGCAGGATGGCGCGCAAGCCAATGCTGCTGACCTCGCGCAATGCCGACATGGGCGCGTCGAGGCGGCCGTTACCCCAGGTGTTGGCCCAGGTGTCGGCCCGTGAAAAGGTCAGTCGCACCAGTTCACTTTGCTGGCGCAGGGTCAAAGCCTCGAATTGCACGCCCGTCACGTTGTCGTTGTTGAAGATCGTTTTTGCGGGAAAGAGGCTTGAGGGCGGTGTGCGCAGAATGCACAGCCGCAGCTTCTCCTCGACGCTGAGCTGAACCTGCGGTGGCAGTACCAGACCCACGCCGTTTTGTGAGAAGTCCTGGGTTTTGCAATCGAACGAGGTGCCGTCTTCGCGATAGACGCGCACAGGCAGATCTGCGGGCACCCTGGGTTCGTTACGCACCTGAGAGGACTCAGTGGCCACCGCCACTGCGGTGCTGACGATAATGATGTTGTACACCGTCCAGGCCAGGTTGATCAGCAGGGTCGTGACCTGGGCCGGATCGCCCCCGATCAGTTTCACCACGCCGGTCACCAGACCGATCATGTTCAAGGTCAGCAGGACGATGTAAGGCCGCGCGAGCTTCCAGTCGAAATAGTCCTTTTCGATGGTGCCGCCTTTGTCGGTCACGTTGAACTTGCCCAGCGAAGGGCTGATCAGGGCCAACAGTACCGGTCGCATGATGTACCAGGCCAACACCGACTCATACACTTCGTTCCAGAAGGAGTGGCGGAAGCGCCCCTGAATGGCGGAGTTGGTCAGGCTGGAATGGAAAATATGCGGCAGCACATAGACCATGACCATCAACGCCGAGGCATGAAAAATCTGCGCGTCGAACATCAGGTAGGCCAAGGGCGCGGTCAAGAACACCAGGCGGGGCAGGCTGTAGAAAAAATGCATCATGGCGTTGAGGTAGCAGATGCGCTGCCCCAGGTTCAGTCCTTTGCCAAACAGTGGATTGTCGGTCCGAAAAATCTGCGCCATACCCCGAGCCCAGCGTGTGCGCTGACGGATGTGCCGGGAAAGGCTTTCCGTAGCGAGTCCTGCTGCTTGTGGAATGGCGAGGTAGGCGGTGTTGAAACCACGGCGATTGAGCTTGAGTGCCGTGTGCGCATCCTCCGTCACGGTTTCGGTGGCGATACCGCCGACTTCCAGCAAGTGAGTACGCCGGATGACCGCGCAGGAACCACAGAAAAACGTTGCGTTCCAGAGGTCGTTGCCGTCCTGCACCAGGCCGTAGAACAGCTCACCTTCATTGGGCACCGAGCGAAAGGTATCGAGGTTCTTTTCGAACGGATCGGGTGAATAGAAGAAGTGCGGCGTTTGCAGCAACGCCAGGTTCGGGTCCTTGATAAACCAGCCCATGGTGATCTGCAGGAAGGAGCGGGTGGGCACGTGGTCGGCGTCGAATATGGCGATGAACTCGCCATCGGTGACTTTGAGCGCCTCGTTGAGGTTGCCGGCCTTGGCATGTTGATTGTTGTCGCGGGTGATGTAGTTGACGCCGATTTGCTGGCAGAAAACCTTGAACTCGTCCCGACGTCCGTCGTCGAGCACGTGCACCCGCAGCTTGCCCTCGGGCCAGTCGATGGCCTGGGCCGCAAGCACCACCAGTTTGACGATGCCCAACGCTTCGTTGTAGGTGGGGATGAAGACATCTACCGTCGGCCATTCAGCGGGCGGTTGTTGCAGAAACTGCGGTGTGCGATGCAGCGGCCAGGCGGTCTGTACATAGCCGAAGACGAGGACGAGCAAGGCATACAGTTCGGCCAGCACCAATCCGTAGCCAAATACGGCATCCTGCCAGTTGTCGAAGCCCAGGGTGTCGGTCAGGCGCCAGTACATGTAGCGAAACGAAGCGATCAGCGAGAGGGTGACCAGGGTCAGGATCGCCAGACGCCCGGCTTGCTTGCGGATGATCAGGCTGGCGGCAAAACAGACGGCGGCAAACGCGGCCTGGGAATACAGGTTCAGCGGCGCAGTGAGGATACCCAGCACCAACAATGCAGCGATCAGCCCGGCCGAGATCTTCAGGCCTTGACGCCAACGCAGGGGCCAGCGACTGACGCTTGCCACGAAAGTATCCAGTAGTTCCTGCAACCACCACGTCTTTGCAGGTAGCTGATTGAGCCGGGCGGTCATGGCGTGCCCTGCTGGCTGCAAGCATCCGCAAAAAGCAGGGCATGGACCGCGTCTGACAGCGAATGAATGTCCTGACAGCCAATGCTCTCAGGTGCGTACTGCAACAGGTCCCGACCATAGGCCAGCGACTCGTTGAACTGGTGATCGAGACGAATCGTCCCGATCAGGTTAGCGCCGAGCCGCCGCCGAAACAGCACGCCCATGTCCCTGCTGAACGAACGCGAGTCATCCCGTTGGTTGAGTACATACCGGTGCCACTGCGCGCGTCGTCGGCTGGTTTCCAGCCACTGGGTCATGGTGTCCAGTGCCAGGTAGGAAGCCGCGTCGGCCACCGTCATCACCAGCACCAKATCGGCGGCATCGAGTGCCTGTTGCGAATAGACGGTCGCACCCGAAGGCGTGTCCAGGATCACGGTATCGTTTTCGCTGAGGTCCATTGACGCAAGGTGCTGATTCAACCAGTCAGAATCTTCAAGCATCAACTGCTTGAGCAATCGGCGATCGCTCACCTCGCCAGTGCCGAAGGGCAGGCACTCGCTGTCGCCAAAGCCCGGCAGGCGATGAGCGCCCCAGTCTGCGCCCTGCTCTTTGAGCTGGATCAGCCCGGGAACCTGCCTGGTGATACCCAAGTGGCAGGAAAGCGCGTTCTGAGGGTCCAGATCAATTGCGATGGTTCGCCCGCCAGGGCGCCGAAGTGTTTTTGCGAGGCCAGCGGCGACGGTGCTTTTACCCACCCCACCATTCGCCGAAACGATAGCAATGACCTTTGCCCTGGTCCGCTTGCGAGTCGTTTCTGACAGACCGTCTCGACGAACCTGGTTGAGTTCACGTAACAAGTCGCTCAATCGCTGACGGTCACCCGTAGCAGAACTCGCAGGTGGCTTGGTCAGGAGAGGGGATATTGGCGAAGTTAGCGAGAGGGCAGCATTCTGCACAGGCTCGACCGGCGCGCCAATCAATAAAGAAGGCTGTGGCTCGTCCAGTAGAAACAC
>NZ_JBFUIC010000069.1:0-23808 GCF_056402075.1 Pseudomonas sp. P4_C3 | reverse complement strand
ATCGATGTAGGAGCTGCCGAAGGCTGCGATCATCTGAGATTTCAAAGCTTCGCCGCCGCCAACTCGGGCGCTACCCAGTCACTGACCTTGAACGACTTGCGAATCAACTTCTGCTGCGAAGCCAAATCCACAGCATCCTGCAACTTGCCAAGGAACACCGGATCGAGCGTCGAAGGGAAAACCTCGCTCAGCTTCTGATCCTTCAAATCCTGAGAAAGAATCACCGGTGGATAACTCGCCAACCCCGACACCAACTGAATGTAGGCGTCCTTGTTGCTGTCCTGGGTCAGCCACTCAACGGCCTGCTGTTGGGCCTTGAGCAGTTTCGCCACCGCCTCCGGATGCGCATCGACAAACTTCCCGGTCCCTATCAGCACCGCCTGCACGCTGCCGGCACCGCCCAGATCCTTGGTATTGAGCGGCAACTCGGCCAGCCCCTTGGCCTGTAACGCCGTGAGCCCGGAACCGCCCCACGAGGCATCGATCTGCTTCGCCGCCAGCGCCGCGACCGCCGCGTTGAAGTCGAGGTTGATGACTTTCACGTCCTTCTCGCTCAACCCCTGGCTGGCCAGCGCCGCATCGAAGGACAACTGGCTGGCGGTGCCACGGAAGATGGCCACGCGTTTGCCCTTGAGGTCCTGCAGGGTCTTGATCCCCGAACCCGGTACCACGCCGAGGTAATGCTTCACCCCGCGCGCAGAGGCACTGAGCAGTCGCGTATCCAGACCATTGGACTTGCCGATGATGGCCGCCAGATCGCCGAGGTAGGCCAGGTCCACTTGACCGTTGGCGAATGCCTCGTTGATCACCGGGCCTGCGCCCTTGAAGAAGCTCCACTGAATCTTGATGCCTTGATCGGCGAAAGCCTTTTCGAAGATCTGTTGATCACGCAGCACATCCACGACACCGCCACCACTGTGCTGGGTACCGGCACTCAGGTCCGGCACGGCGATGCGGATTTCCTTGAGTTCGCTAGCGTTGGCCGTGATGGCCAGCAGACCCGCCAGGGCCGGTGCGGCGAACAGGCTGATGACACGTTTGAAGGGAAGGTTCATGGGTGCGGCTCCTTGGGGCAACGGGCGTTGAGGAGCCGAAAGTAGGCTGAAGTGGAACCAACACTTAAATACTATAAATTCACATTTTTAGACCATTTAGATCTATATCAACACTTCCGGGCCTCTTGCCCGGGTATGCAGGAACGGCATTGAAAATATTCGTTGAATGCATTGGATGCAGCTGAGCTGGAGGCCTTAAATGGCTTTTCTTATCTCTCAATAGCATTGATTTTAATTTTTATAGATCAATTTTGCATACGCCTTGAACCCTGTGGGAGCGAGCTTGCTCGCGATGGCGGTGTGTCATCCAGCACATAAGCCGCCTGACACGCCCTCATCGCGAGCAAGCTCGCTCCCACAAAAAGCAGGCTTGTATTGCAACCCGACAACGGAGGTCGCCCATGGCCCGTGTTTCTCTTCTCAGCCTACCCCTTGCCGCACCGCCGCTTAACGGCAAGTTGCTGTGGCCGCGGCTGGGCCAGCGGTTGCTGCCGTGGTTATTGCCAGTCGGTTTGTTTGCATTGTGGTGGCTCGCCAGCCGCCAGCACTGGATGAGCGAGCAGATCCTGCCGGCACCGAGCCTGGTCTGGAACAGCGCGCTGGAATTGTCCCAAGGCGAGTTGTGGAGTCATTTGTGGATCAGCCTGCAACGCTTGTTCTGGGGGCTGCTGGCCGGTATCAGCGCTGGTGCTGTTTTGGGTGCGGCACTGGGTTTCAGTCGTCGACTGGAGCGCCTGGTGTTTCCGACCTTCGCCGGGTTGGCGCAAGTTCCGACCTTGGCCTGGATTCCATTGTTCATGGTGTTTTTCGGCATTGGCGAAGTGCTGAAACTGGTGGTGCTGATCAAGGCCATCGTGGTGCCAGTGACCTTGCATACACTGGTCGGTGTGCGCGATGCACAACCAAAGCTGCGCGAGGCCGCCGCCGTGTTGCGCTTGCCCAGGCATCTGTTGATCCGACGCCTGGTGCTGCCTGCCGCACTGCCGGCATTCATGGCCGGTGTACGCCTCGCGCTGGCTGCCGGTTGGACCTCGCTGCTGGCTGTCGAACTGCTCGCGTCCAGCGAAGGCATCGGTTACCTGATGGTCTGGGCGCGACAGCTGTTCATGCTCGACATCGTCTTCGTGTGCATCGTGGTGATCGGCCTGATCGGCGTGGCGATGGATCGCGGCATCGGTCTGCTGGACAGGAAACTGGTGCACTGGCCGCACCCGGCCACCGCCGAAATCCGTCGCGGGCCGCATTATCAAGGCTGGCAACGTCTGCAACCGTGGCTGCTGCCATTGGTGCTTCTGGCGTTGTGGCAACTGACCTCGGATCAGCAGTGGGTTGACGCGAGCATTCTGGTCAGCCCGCTGGCCGTCCTGCAGACAACCCGGGATGGTTTGTTCGACGGCACTTTGATTGGCAGCATGGCCCTGAGCCTGGGCCGAACCCTTGGCGGGTTACTGCTCGGTGGCGGGCTCGGGTTTGCCTTGGGATTACTGCTCGGGCTGTCGCACACCAGTGAACGCGTGCTCGGCCCAACCCTCGCCGCCCTCCGCCAGATCGCCATATTCGCCTGGGTGCCACTGCTCACCGCGTGGTTCGGTCTGGGGGAATTGGCCAAGTGGGTGTTCGTTGCCCTCGCCGCCTTTTTCCCGCTGTTTATCGCCACCCAACGCAGCGTCGCGCACCTGTCGCCGCAACTGAACGAAGCCGCGCAGGTGTTACGCCTGGATCTGCGCCAGCGCCTCGGTCGACTGGTGCTACCGGGCGCGGCGCCGGGAATTTTCGCCGGGCTCAGGCTGAGCCTGATCTACGCCTGGCTCGGCACCATCGGCGCCGAATATTTCATGCCGTCCAACGGCGGCATCGGCAGCCAGATGATCGGCGCCCAACAACTGCTGCGCATGGACCTGATCATGGCCGGCATGCTGCTGGTGGGCCTGACCGGTGCCCTGCTCAACCTCATTGGCCAACGCCTGGAAATCCGCGCCACTCGCTGGAGACACGCATGAACRCATCAATTGTCAGCTTCAATCACGTGGGCAAAACCTTCGATGTCGACGGCTTCGAACTGGAGGCCATTCGAGAATTCAACCTGGAGATTGCCGAGGGCGAGTTCGTCGCCATCGTCGGTTCCAGCGGTTGCGGCAAATCCACTTTGCTACGGCTGCTGGTGGGCCTCGACACACAATTTCGCGGGCAGATCCGTGTGGACGGCAAAGCCGTCACCGGCATCGGCGGCGAGCGCGGCATCGTCTTTCAGGAACACCGCTTGTTCCCGTGGCTGAGCGTGGCCGACAACATCGGCCTGGGCCTGGTCAACGAGCCATTGAGCGCTGTGCAAAAGCAAAAGCGCATCAGCGATTTCATCGAATTGGTGGGCTTGAGCGACTTCGCTCGCGCCTATCCGCACCAGCTCTCCGGCGGCATGGCGCAGCGCGTGGCCATTGCTCGCGGCCTGGTGGCCAGCCCACGGATTCTGCTGCTGGATGAGCCCTTCGGCGCCCTCGATGCGCTGACCCGCCAACAGATGCAGGACGAACTGCTGGCGATCCGCGCGCGGGCAAAAATCACCACGGTGCTGGTCACCCACGACGTCGAGGAAGCGATCTTCCTCGCCGACCGCGTGGTGGTGATGGAGCCGCGTCCGGGGCGGATCAAGCAAGTGGTCGACGTTGCCCTGCCCCATCCGCGCCAGCGTAGCAGTTTCGACTTCCACCAGCTGCGCGAAGAACTGCTGCACGAACTCACCAGCGACGATCACTACCAGCCCCCCGTGCCGGTGCAGGTCCGCGATCTGCCGCTGTCCTTCATAGCCTACTGAAAAAGGAAATGCTTGATGCCGCAACGTCCCAACTTTCTAGTGATCCTGGCCGATGACCTGGGCTTTTCCGACCTCGGCGCCTTCGGTGGCGAAATCAACACGCCGAACCTCGATGCATTGGCCAACAATGGCCTGCGCCTGACCGATTTTCACACCGCACCAACCTGCTCGCCGACCCGTTCGATGCTGCTCACCGGCACCGATCACCACATCGCCGGCATCGGCACCATGGCCGAAGCGTTGACCCCGGATCTGATCGGTAAACCCGGTTACGAAGGGCACTTGAACGACCGCGTGGTCGCCCTGCCCGAACTGCTGCGCGAGGCCGGCTACCAGACCTTGATGAGCGGCAAATGGCACTTGGGCCTGACCGCAGAACTGGCGCCCCATGCCCGGGGTTTCGAGCGTTCGTTTTCGCTGTTGCCCGGCGCGGCCAACCACTACGGGTTCGAGCCGACCTACGATGAAACGACGCCACGGCTGCTGAAATCCACGCCGGCGCTGTACATCGAAGACGACACCTTCATTGATGAACTGCCCAAGGATTTCTACTCCTCCGACGCCTTTGGCGACAAGCTGCTGCAATACCTCAAGGAGCGCGACCAGACCCGGCCGTTCTTCGCCTATCTGCCGTTTTCCGCACCACACTGGCCATTGCAGGCACCGGCCGAGGTGGTGGAGAAATACCATGGGCGCTATGACGCCGGCCCTGAAGTACTGCGCCTCGAGCGCCTGGAAAAACTCAAAAAACTGGGGCTGATCGAGGCCGATGTCGAGCCGCATCCGTTGATCCAGCTGACTGCACAATGGGATGCCCTGAGCGACGAGCAACGACAGATCTCCGCGCGGGCCATGGAGGTTTATGCGGCGATGGTCGAGCGCATGGACTGGAACATCGGGCGTGTCGTTGACTATCTGCGCCAGCAAGGGCAACTGGACAATACGTTCATCCTGTTCATGTCCGATAACGGCGCCGAAGGGGCATTGCTGGAGGCCTTCCCGAAATTCGGCCCGCAGTTGCTGACCTATCTCAACCAGCATTACGACAACAGCCTGGACAACATCGGCCGCGCCAACTCCTACGTCTGGTACGGGCCGAACTGGGCGCAAGTGGCGACCGCGCCATCGCGGCTGTTCAAGGCCTTCACCACCGAAGGCGGGATTCGCGTGCCGGCGCTGGTGCATTACCCGCAACTGCCGCTCAAGGGACAGATCAGCCACGGTTTCGGCACGGTGATGGACATCACGCCGACCATTCTCGACCTCGCCGGTGTGCGCCATCCGGGCAAGCAGTGGCATGGCAAACCCGTGGCGGAAGTTCGCGGCAAGTCGTGGCTGGGGTTTCTGTCGGGCGAGACGGCGCAAGTGCATGACGAGCAGACTGTCACCGGGTGGGAACTGTTCGGTCGGCGAGCGATTCGACAGGGGCAATGGAAGGCGGTGTACATTCCGGGACCGGTGGGGCCGGCGACCTGGCAACTGTATGACCTGGGCAATGATCCGGGGGAGATTCATGACCTGGCGTCGAGCCAACCGCACAAGCTTGGTGCCTTGATCGAGCACTGGCAGCGGTATGTGGATGAGACCGGGGTGATCCTGAGTGAGTCGCCGTTTCAGCCGGATTGATGTTGCCTGAACTACCGCCTTCGCTGGCAAGCCAGCTCCTACAGGTTATGCGCGGCCTTTGTAGGAGCTGGCTTGCCAGCGAAGAGGCCATCAGGCACGCGCACCCTCCACAGCCTGCCCCTGAACTTCTTCCTTGCGCTCAAACCGGTTAGCCCGCGCAAACGTTCCGAAATCATTGAACCGCACACCCATCTCGCGCATCACCTTGTGCCCCACCGGCACGGTCAACTGGCGGATGTAAAACGGCTCCTTCACCACAAAGTGATGGATCCCGTGGCTGCTGCCGAAGTTGAAGCAGAACGCCTGCAACGGCCACAACCACCACGCGTTCAGTACTTGCGTTTGCTGCATCACGTTGCCCGGCTCCACGTCTCCGTAGTAATGCATGTTCGAGCTGATGAAGTGCAGGCAGAACGTGCGCAACACGTTCGGGCCGATGATCACGACTGCCGCGATGTCGATCACCTGCATCACCGACAACGTAGTCGCGGACCACTCGATCGGTGCGCCCATCAGATGCGCAACGCCGTTCGCTGCGTGGAAGCCGAGAAACACGTACCACGCCCCCCAATGCATCAGCGCCAGCGGTGCGTAGACCTTCAGCGTGCGGTAAATGATGCTGAACTTCATGGCCAAGGTCTTGGCCCGCAGCATGCGGATTAACGACGACATGATGTTGTCGCCAATCATCAGAAACCGTGCGAACCCCCATGGCTCGCCATTGGTGATGGCGCGTTCTTCCATGTCGGCTTCGGAGCCGGAGACCTTGTGGTGGTTGAGGTGCAGGTGGCGGCGAATCCATGGGTTGATGGTGCTCGGCCGCGCCAGCCACACCAAGCCCATCATCAGGTTGTGCGGCACTTTCTGCTTGCGGAAGTACATGCTGTGGATCAGGTCGTGTTCCAGCTCATGGGTCAACGAGGCGAAAAACGCATTGAGCAACACGCACGCCCACCAGGCCATGTGGCCGGTCATGTAGAGCGCGGCCGAACCGACCATGCCGGCCAGGGCGAAGGCCAGAATGCCCGCGCCCATGGCGTCCTGATGCTTGAAAAACGGATAGCGCTCGCGCAACTCGACGCCTTTGGCCAGTACCACTTCACGGATATGCGCTGATCGCTGTGATGTATTCAGTCGCTGGGGGCTTGCAGAAGTGCCACTCATGCTTCCATCCTCTGGTTATTGATGGTTGCATCCTGCCTTGCGGAACCTCGCAATGCGGTAGCCGAGAACGCCAACCTGTTGACCGGAAGCGCCAATCAGCATGACTGAACCGACCTCCCTCGCCAGCTGGACCCGCGCCCTGCGCAAGCAACTCGATGCCCTGGGCATCGACAGCACCGCCCTGTGCCAGCAAGCGGGGCTCGACCCGCAACTGATGGACGACCCGAACGCGCGCTACCCGCTGTCGGGCACCACGCACCTGTGGAGTCTGGCGGTGCAGGCCAGCGGTGACCCGGCGATTGGTTTGCGGGTTTCGCGTTTCGTCAGCCCGACCACCTTCCATGCGCTGGGTTATGCGCTGGTCGCCAGCGGCAGCCTGCGGGAAGTGTTCGAGCGCATCGTGCGCTATCACCAGGTGGTCAGCGATGCCCTGGAACTGGAACTGACCCGCACCGAAGATCACTACTGTTTCCGCCTGAAAATCCCTGCCGGCAACCCGGCCCCGGCCTTCGAGGCCATCGATGCGTTCATGGCGATTTACGTGCGCACCTGCCGCAATCGCCTAGGCCGCGACTATGCACCGCTGGCGACCTACCTGCGCCGTCCGGAGCCGGCAGACGCGCATCAATGGCATAAAGTCTTTCGCTCGCCCGTGCACTTCGGCGCCGACGAGGATCGACTGGAATTCGCCCTCGTCGACTTCGACAGCCACCTGGATGACGCCAACCCGGAACTGGCCGAACACAATGAAACGGTGCTCAAGCGCACCCTGGCACAACTCCAGCCGCTGACGTGGGAACGCAAGGTCCGCGATGCAATTGAAGAACAACTGCCCGAAGGCGAACCCAGCGCCGAACACATCGCCAAGGCCCTGCACCTGAGCCTGCGCAGCCTGCAACGGCACCTGGCCGATGAAGGCTGCCGGTTCGATACGCTGCTCAACGAAAGCCGTGAGAACCTGGCGTTGCTGCACCTGCGCGATCCGCAATGCTCGTTGAGCGAAATCAGTTATCTGCTCGGGTTTGCCGACACCAGCAGCTTCAGTCGTGCGTTCAAGCGCTGGACCGGGATGACACCGGGGCAGTTTCGGGATGGGTTGCGCTGATCTAGCCTTTGACCAGACTGCGTACCATACCCTCGTTCCACTGCTCCAGCATTGCCTCTCCAATCTCGGCAAAGGCACTGTTTGCCTTTATGTGTTGGCCCATCTCGCCCATCGCCATTTCCATCCCATGGATGACTTGTTGCAGCAATTCGTTGCAGCGCCCCTCGGTCAAATTGCAGGCGGAGCGACCAAATCGCATCAGCATTTTGTACTTGGGCCACGCCTTCGATCCGCCCAATAACAACGCCATGCTATCGGTCTTGATGTAGATCGAAGTGGTGATGATGTCGTAGGCAGGTGCCAGGCTGATTGGCGCATCGACACCACAATCTTCGTRGAGAACGCCAAAATTCTTGAGGTGCGCGTCGCCATTTTTCAGACCCGATGAAAGCGCGACGATTTTGAAAAACGACTCAAGTGCCTGATTGAGCAAAGGAGGAGAAACAAAGGCCTTGATCTGCTTGGCCGCACCTTCGTATGAACCATCGTATTTGGCTTTTGAAGGCCACGCATTGAGCACGCAGAAGTCCTCGAACCCCAAGTAACCTTTTTCATTCAGGTCGAAGCGTTCAACGATCAGAAATTTACCGTGTTCACTGAGCTGAAACTTCGGTACCTCAAGTCCCGAATGTAACGCCGCCCGCATGCAGAAGTATTCATTGGCAGCGAGTTCCGGGTATTGCTCTGGACGAAAGGCTTTGACCAGATGCGTCGCCCCCCGATGGGACAGCCGATCAATGGATGACGCGCTGTCACGCACCAGTACCTTCGGCTGTACACCGGAAACGCCCGAATACTGGCCATAGGTCTGCAAGAGGTCCTCGAACAAACCTTGCGCACCATCATGTACAAGAAGGTCCGCCAGGCTGGTTTCAGGTGGCCGGTCGCCCGGATCCTGCGCCTTTGAAATGCCGACTCTTCCGAGCTGGTGCGGGCCGACGATGGCCAGCATCGAAAAATCGTCAAACCCTCGAACGGCCTTGCTGAAGCGTCGTGTCAATTCATCGCGCAGGGCTCCCTCAGGCAGATTCATTTCAAAAACCGGTGGGACACCTGGTTCCCACGCGTAACTCTCCAGACGCACCGGCATGGTCAACGAGACGGCGTTTTGTTCGGGCGCGTTTTCGGCGTAGGCAAACACGGTGTCGATGGGAGGCTGGCCACGACCGAGGATTCCGACCGCACTGTTGGAAACGCTGATAGCCAGTCGATCCTTTTCCTGCGGCTCATCCATGGAAATCCACCTTTTTCAGGGTGTCCAGCGTCGGCCGCTTCGATTGTCGCGGCACGGCGGTCAGCTCATAACCGAAGCCGTTGAGTATCGCCTCGACCTTGCGCAGACCAATTTCGGAAATGGTGTTGTTTTCGATGCCGGAGATTGTTGCACGGCTCATTCCGTACTTCTGTGCCACGTCTTGCTGAGAGAGTTTTCTCTCCTTGCGCAAGGTTCGGATCAGTTCGCCAAGGTTTTCCATATCATCACCATGCATTACATACAGTGCATATATTGTCAAATTAACAACTATGCATTGTATTTAGTGCAGATTTTGATCGAAGTCCAGCTACATTTGCTGACGCCCTAATCAGGCATCAAACCATCGCCAACACCCGCAACCGCGCGGCATCGATAATTTCGATTTCGCCGTAACTCAGCCCGATGATTCCCTGCCCCTGCAAATCCTTGAGGATCTGGTTGGTGGTCTGGCGCGACAGCGACAGCATCGATGCCAACTGCTCCTGGGGCAGTTGCAGGACGCGACGCGGGGGGGCGGTCTCGCCATAACCTTCGGCGATCATCAACAAGCGGTGCGCCAGCCGTGCCGGGGCCGGCAACAGGCTCAACTGTTCGAGGTTGATGAAGGTCATGCGCAATTTCTGGCTCATCAGCAACGCCAGTTGCCGCCAGTGCTGCGGATGCTCGTCGAGCAGTGCCAGCAACGTATTTTGGGGAATATTCAGCAGTGTGCACTGGCCGACGCCGTAGGCATCGTGGGTGCGTGGCTGGCCATCGAACAGGCAGATTTCGCCGAACCAGTGCGGCGGCTCCACCAGGCTCAACAAGGCTTCCTTGCCCTGCTCGCTCACGGCACCGACGCGCACCGCGCCTTCAAGTACCGCGTACAGGCCACAGGGCGGATCACCGCGCTTGAACAGCCGCTGGCCCGGCGACAGGCGCCGCAACCTGGCCGCCGACAGCAGACTATCCTGTAGGGAATCAGGCAAATGGCTGAACCACTGACCGCTCATCAGGCGTGGACGCCAGACCTGCATATCCATGAAAACTCCTAGAGATTGTCGCCTGGCTGACAGAGCGGGAAATGAACCCGGGGCATGATCAATCACCCCACAGGAGAACAACAATGAAAAGCCTCGTCGACCACCTCAGTCAATACGCTGCCTACCATCGTGACCCGCGCAACATCGCATCGCACTTTATCGGTATCCCGCTGATCGTGGTGGCCGTTGCGGTGTTGCTGTCGCGGCCGCAGTGGTCGCTGGGCGGCGTGTGGCTGTCACCGGCGGTGCTTGTCTCGCTGGCATCGGCGTGGTTTTACCTGCGCCTGGAGTTGCGCCTGGGCGTGTTGATGACCGTGTTGCTCGGGCTGAGTGTCTGGGCCGGTCATGCGCTGGCGCAGCAAAGCACATTCGTCTGGCTCGCCAGCGGCATCGGCATGTTTGTGGTGGGCTGGGCGATTCAGTTTGTCGGGCATCACTACGAAGGACGCAAACCGGCCTTTGTCGATGATGTGATGGGGCTGATTGTCGGGCCGTTGTTTGTGGTGGCGGAGCTGGCGTTCATGCTGGGGATGCGGCATGAGCTCAAAGAGCAGATCGAGGCGCGGGCGGGTGGGGTGCGTCTGCGTCAGAAAAACGCTGCGGCGTAAGACGCCATCGCGAGCAAGCTCGCTCCCACAGTGAATCAGGGTTGAACACAATATTTTTGTGCCAACCCAAAACCCTGTGGGAGCGAGCTTGCTCGCGATGCTTTTGCTTTAAATGTTGGCAACCTTCTGCCAGACCTTCGGCTTGAAGAACAGCGTCTCGCCCTTCGCCAGACCGATCAGGCTGTCGTGATCCTTCACCACTTCGGCTTCGATCAGATCGCTCTGCCCTTCGACCTTCAGGGTCACCCGGGTCGTCGCCCCCAGTGGCCGAATGTCCCGCACTTCAGCCGCGTGATGGTCTTCCAGTTCATGGCGCGACAGCGACACCTCGTGCGGACGGAACAGCACGTGTTTATCCTCGCCCAGATGCAGACGGTTCGAATCACCGAGGAAGTGATAAACGAAATCGCTGGCCGGGTTTTCGTAGACGTCGCCCGGTGAGCCGATCTGCTCGATCACTCCCTTGTTCATCACCACGATGCGGTCGGCGACTTCCATCGCTTCTTCCTGGTCATGGGTCACGAACACCGAGGTCAGGTTGATATCTTCGTGCAGACGCGCCAACCAGCGGCGCAGTTCTTTACGGACCTTGGCATCGAGGGCGCCGAAGGGTTCGTCGAGCAGCAGCACTTTCGGCTCCACCGCCAGCGCTCGGGCCAACGCAATGCGCTGGCGCTGACCGCCGGAGAGTTGTTCCGGGTAGCGATCCGACAACCAGTCCAGTTGCACCATGTTCAGCAGTTCGTGAACCTTGGTTGCGATCTGGCTTTCGTTCGGGCGCTGGTTTTTCGGTTTCATGCGCAGGCCGAACGCGACGTTGTCGAACACCGTCATGTGGCGGAACAGGGCGTAGTGCTGGAACACGAAACCGACGTTGCGATCCCGTACGTCGTGGCCGGAGACGTCCTCACCGTGGAACACGATGTTGCCCTGGTCCGGGGTTTCCAGGCCGGCGATGATCCGCAGCAGCGTGGTCTTGCCGCAGCCCGASGGRCCGAGCAGTGCGACGAGTTCGCCGCTCTGGATGTCCAGGCTGATGTTGTCCAGCGCCTTGAAGGCATGGAAGTTCTTGCTGACGTTACGCACTTCGATCGACATGAATTATTCCTCCGCGGCGCTGGCGCGCAGGCGGTTGATACGGTTTTCGCTCCACTGCTTGAGCAGCAGGATGAAGAGCGCCAGGATCAGCAACAGGCTCGCCACGGCGAACGCGGCCACGTGGTTGTATTCGTTGTAGAGGATCTCGACGTGCAACGGCAGGGTGTTGGTCACCCCGCGAATGTGCCCGGAAACCACCGACACCGCACCGAACTCCCCCATGGCCCGCGCGGTACACAACACCACGCCGTAGATCAGGCCCCATTTGATGTTGGGCACGGTGACATGCCAGAACATCTGCCAGCCGTTGGCCCCGAGCAGGCGCGCAGCTTCCTCTTCCTGGGTGCCTTGTTCCTGCATCAGCGGGATCAGCTCACGGGCCACGAACGGCACGGTGACGAAAATCGTCGCCAGCACGATGCCCGGCAGGGCGAAAACGATCTGGATGTCGTGATCCTGCAACCAAGGCCCGAACAAGCCTTGGGCGCCGAACATCAGCACGTACACCAGACCGGCAATCACCGGCGATACCGAGAACGGCAGGTCGATCAGCGTCACCAGCATGCTCTTGCCGCGGAACGAGTATTTGCTCACGCACCAGGCGGCGCTGACGCCGAACACCAGGTTCAGCGGCACCGAAATCAGCACGGCGATGACCGTGAGTTTCAGTGCCGACAGCGCGTCCGGTTCAAAGATCGCTGTGAAAAACGCCCCGAGGCCGAGCTTCAGCCCTTGGGACACCACGATGAACAGCGGCAGCAGCAGGAACAGCGCAAAAATCAGCCAGCCAAGGCCAATCAGGATTCGCCGCGAATTCGCACTGCCACGGCGGGCAGCGTTCGAGGAAGCGGCAGCAATAGACGATTGGGACATGGGTGCGCCTCCTTATGGGGTTTCGATGCGCCGCTGCAACAAGTTGATCAGCAGCAACAGGACGAAGGAAACCACCAGCATCAGTACACCAATGGAGGTAGCGCCGGTGTAATCGTATTGGTCGAGCTTGACCATGATCAGCAGCGGCAGAATCTCGGTTTTCATCGGCATGTTGCCGGCGATGAATATCACCGAACCATACTCGCCGACCCCGCGGGCAAAGGCCAGAGCGAAACCGGTGAGCCATGCAGGCAGCAGTGCCGGCAGCAGGATATGGCGGAAAACCTGCAAGGGTTTTGCACCCAGGCACGCTGCCGCTTCTTCCACTTCACGAGGAATATCCGCCAATACTGGCTGTACGGTACGTACCACGAATGGAAGTGTCACGAAAGTGAGGGCAAGGGTGATGCCCAGGGGGGTGTAGGCGATCTTGAAACCCAGATCCGCTGCAAACTGACCCACCAGGCCGGTAGGCGTGTACAACGCCGTCAGCGCAATACCGGCGACCGCCGTGGGCAACGCGAACGGCAAGTCGATCATTGCATCGATCACTTTTCGTCCAGGGAAGGTATAGCGCACTAATACCCAGGCCAGCAGCGTGCCGATGATGCCGTTGATGATCGCGGCACACAGGGCGGTGCCGAAGCTGAGCTTCAGCGCCGCCAGCACCCGTGGTGCCGAGATGATTGCCCAGAACTGATCCCAGGTGAGTTGAGCGGCATGCACGAACATCGCCGCCAGTGGTATGAGCACAATCAGGCTGAGGTACACCAAGGTGTAGCCCAGCGTCAGCCCGAAGCCGGGTATGACGGGGGAGATACGACGCGACATAAAAGTCCTTGGTTGAGAACGCACTGAGCCCCGGAGGTGAATCCGGGGCTCGTTGATGGCTATTTAATATTACTGTGCCTGATAGATCTGGTCGAACACGCCCCCGTCATTGAAGAATTTCGGCTGTGCGGCTTTCCAGCCGCCGAAGTCCTTGTCGATGCTCACCAGTTCCAGTTTCGGGAACTGCTGGGCGTACTTCGCGGCCACGTCCTTGTCACGTGGACGATAGAAGTTCTTCGCCGCGATTTCCTGGCCGGCCGGGCTGTACAGGTGCTTGAGGTAGGCCTCGGCGATCTGCTCGTTGCCCTTTTTCTCGGCATTTTTGTCGACCACCGCCACCGGTGGCTCGGCGAGGATCGACAGCGAAGGCACGACGATGTCGAACTTGTCGGCGCCGCCCTCTTCTTTCAGGGCCAGGAAAGCTTCGTTTTCCCAGGCCAGCAATACGTCGCCCTGACCGTTGTTGACGAAGGTAATGGTCGAACCGCGAGCGCCGGTGTCCAGCACTGGCACGTGCTTGAACAGGGTCTGTACGTATTCCTTGGCCTTGGCTTCGTCGCCGCCATTGGCTTTGAGGCCATAGGCCCAGGCCGCGAGGAAGTTCCAGCGTGCACCGCCGGAGGTTTTCGGGTTCGGCGTGATCACCGAGACGTCATTCTTGACCAGGTCGCCCCAGTCCTTGATGCCTTTGGGGTTGCCCTTGCGCACCAGGAACACGATGGTCGAGGTGTACGGCGTGCTGGCGTCCGGCAGGCGTTTTTGCCAGTCGGCTGGCAGGGTTTTGCCGAGTTTGGCGATTTCGTCGATGTCACCGGCCAGGGCCAGGGTCACGACGTCGGCACGCAGGCCATCGATCACCGCCCGACCTTGCTTGCCCGAACCGCCGTGGGATTGCTGGACCTTCACGGTGTCGCCGGCGTGGTCCTTCTGCCAGAACTTGATGAACTCAGCGTTGTAGTCCTGGTACAGCTCGCGGGTCGGGTCGTACGACACGTTGAGCAACTCGTAGTCCTTGGCAACGGCGGAACCGGCAAAAAGGGCGCTGGCCAGGGCGGCCAAAGCGAAATGACGAATCGACGACATGGTGAAAGCTCCTGGAATTCTTGGTGTGTTGGCTTTTCTTATGGGATATCGGAAATCGCGGTACCTGATTCGCCTCAGCCCGACTTGTTGCCCGGCTGCTGCAAACGGAATTTTTCTTTGCGTTCGATCTGCACCACCTGGGCGTTGTGCACAGTGATTTCCACGGCGCCAAAGCGCAGGTCGCGCAGGGCACTCTGGATTTCACGCAGGATGGTGGCTTCGTCTTGACCGTCGACGCTACGCAGGGATGCGCTCATATTGCTGCTCCTTCAACTGAGAGGTTGCCTCGCAGTGTCGGCACTGCTTGCGGCGTGAGAGCAATACTAGAGAGACACAGATATTCTTAAAAAGACTATTTAAGAATGTTTATATAACCAGAAGAGATTAACTGAAGGGACAAGGGCTTGAGGTGAATAGCCCACTTTCAGGGACACAGAAAAACCTGTGGGAGCGAGCTTGCTCGCGATAGCGGAATRTCAGTCGACAKWWMTGKCGACTGACACTCCCTCATCGCGAGCAAGCTCGCTCCCACAGGGATTTTGTAAATCAGGCGATGACCGGGACATGAGCCCAATCCAGCTGCACCGCCGGCACCGGCCGCCCAAACCAATAGCCCTGACCCAGATCACATCCCTGTTCGAGCAGGAAAGCAGCCTGTTCGACCTGCTCGATCCCCTCGGCATGCACCTGCATGCCCATGCTTTGCGCCAGGGCAATGATCACCCTTGAAATCGCCGCATCGTCCTCATCCCACGGCAAACCGGCAACGAAACCCTGGTCGATTTTCAATTTTTGCACCGGCAGACGCTTGAGCCGCAGCAACGATGAATAACCGGTACCAAAGTCGTCGATGGCCAGGCGCACACCCAACTCGCGCAGACGATGCATTTGCTCCAGCGCGACTTCCGGGTCCTCCATCACCGCGCTTTCGGTTACTTCCAGCTCCAGAAACGCCGGCTCCAGCCCGGTTTCGCGCAAGACCTGCGCCACCTGCTGATACAGCTCACGACGGGCGAACAGGCGCGAAGAAACGTTGACCGCAACGAACGACAGCACCACTCCACTCTGCTGCCACTGGCACATCTGCCGGCACGCCTGCGCCATGACCCAGGCATCGATTTCAGCAATCAGACCGGTTCGTTCGGCGACCGGAATGAATTCCGCCGGCGACACCAGGCCCCGCTGCGGGTGCTGCCAACGCACCAGCGCCTCGACGCCAATCAGGCGACGGGGCTTGAGGTCGTGAACCGGCTGGTAATAAACCCGCAGCTCTTGCCGATCCAGGGCGCGGCGCAATTCGAAGGCAATCTCGAACCGTTGCTGGGCGTGGGCCGTCAGCTCTTCGGTGTAYAGGGCATAATCATTGCGCCCCGCACTCTTGGCCTTGAACAGTGCAGAGTCGGCATTGCGCAGCAGTTGCTCGACGCTCAAGGCATCGCTGGGGAACAGGCCGATGCCGATGCTGGTGTTGGCGCGGTCGGTGAACAACAGGCGGTTCGGCAGGCCGGTCAGCGGATCGTGGTGCGCCAGGTGCATGCGGTCGGCATCGCGCTCACGCAATTTGTCGCCGCCCCCCAAGCACCGCAGCAGCCGCGCCCGGGCAATGAAGATCAACCCCGCGCTGAACAGCACCCAGACATAACCGTTGATCAGTTGCCATCGCAGTCGCTCGGCAGAGCTATCGAAGAAACTGTTTAATAAATAGCCACTGATCTGCAGCCAAACCGCAGAAAGCAACAGATAGAGCAGCGCTGCGCGCAAGGCATTGCGATAGGTGGCAGACATCCGGCGGCCCATGTCCCTACAAAAAGGTTGGAATGATGGTTTAAAGACACATCCAGCCACTCTTATCTGAAAGGGCGACTGGTTTTCTGTGCGGGCTTAGTGATAATGCAACGGCTGTTTTTTTCTTTATCGAGGGCCCTACAGCCTATGTGGTACGAAGGTTTTCTTGGCTTGTCCGCCTGGTCGCTGGTGGCAGTCACCCTGCTGATGACCCATGTCACAATCATCGCCGTAACGGTCTATCTGCATCGTTACTCGGCCCATCGCTCCCTGGAGCTGAATGGGGGCCTCAAGCATTTCTTCCGTTTCTGGCTGTGGCTGACCACGGCGCAGAACACCCGCGAGTGGACCGCCATCCACCGCAAGCATCACGCCAAATGCGAAACCGTCGATGATCCGCACAGCCCGGTCGTCAAGGGTTTGTCCACGGTGCTACGCAAAGGCGCCGAGTTGTACCGCGCCGAAGCGGAAAACCCCGAGACGCTGCGCATCTACGGCAAGAACTGCCCCGAAGACTGGATCGAGCGCAACCTCTACAGCCGCTACCCACTGCTGGGCATCGCGATCATGGGCGTTATCGACCTGCTGCTGTTCGGCACCATCGGCATCACCATCTGGGCCATCCAGATGATGTGGATCCCGGTGTGGGCCGCCGGCGTGGTCAATGGCCTGGGCCATGCCATCGGCTACCGCAACTTCGAATGCCGCGATGCGGCGACCAACCTGGTGCCTTGGGGCATCCTGATTGGCGGCGAAGAACTGCATAACAACCATCACACCTACCCTAACTCGGCAAAACTGTCGGTGAAGAAGTGGGAATTCGACCTGGGCTGGGCGTGGATTCAAGTCTTCAGCTTCCTGCGCCTGGCCAAGGTTCAACGGGTTGCGCCGATTGCCCATCGCGTCGAAGGCAAGGGCAACCTGGACATGGACACCGCCATGGCGATCCTCAACAACCGCTTCCAGATCATGGCCCAGTACCGCAAGTTGGTGATCGGCCCGCTGGTCAAGCAAGAGCTGGAAAAGGTCGATCACTCGGTACGTCACCAGTTCCACCGGGCCAAACGCCTGCTTTCGCGGGAGACCAGCCTGCTGGATGACAAACACCATGTACGCATCCAGAACATGCTCGAACACAGTCAGGCGCTGAAGGTAATTTACGAGAAACGCCTGGCCCTGCAGCAGATCTGGATCAAGACCAGCTCAAATGGTCACGACATGCTGGCGGCCATCAAGGACTGGGTACACGAAGCTGAAGCCAGCGGGATTCAGTCTCTGCGCGACTTCGCCGATCAGTTGAAAACCTACTCCCTGCGTCCTGCCGCTGTCTGATTGCAGCGCGCAGCCGCAAAACCTGTGGGAGCGAGCCTGCTCGCTCCCACATTGGTTTATCGCCTGACTGAAAAAATCGCGTCGCCAGTACCGCCCGGCGGGAGCCAGCTCACTCGCCACAAAAGGCGGGAACTTCATCTGAAAAGCCCTATCTCAAAGACACTTCGCCATCCCCGGCGGGCTTGATGTTGGCCGCGATCGCACGCGGCATGCCCTTTGAGATTTGTGTCGATGGACGAAAAAAACCTGCAAGACTCATCTCCGTCCCATTGGCCCGAGGCCGCGCAGACCCTGATGGCGCTCATGCACGCCCAAGGCGAAGTCGCACGCCTGAGCGAACGCGAACAGCTGTTCAACACCCTGCTGATGAGCGTCAACGCGGTGCTGTGGGCATTCGATTGGGAAACCCGCCGGGTGCTTTACGTCAGCCCGGCCTATGAGCGGATCTTTGGCCGTTCGGCCGATCTACTGCTGGCCGACTGCGATCAATGGCGCGACAGCATCTATCCCGACGACCTGGACTATGCCGAACGCAGCCTGGCCGAAGTGCTGGACAAAGGCGCCGTCGAAGACCGCGAGTATCGAATCATCGCCGCCGACGGACAGGTGCGCTGGCTCAGCGACAAATGCTACATCAACCGCCAGGCCGAGCCGGGGCAACCGGTGATCATCGTCGGCATTGCCGAAGACATCACCGACAAGAAGCGGATGGAAAGCGAGCTGCACCGCCTGGCCACCACCGACGCCCTGACCCAGAGCAGCAATCGCCGGCATTTCTTCGAATGCGCCCACCGCGAGTTCGCACACGCCCGGCAACGGGGCGAGCCGCTGTCGTTCCTGATGCTGGACATCGATGACTTCAAAATAATCAACGACACCTACGGTCACCAGGAAGGCGACAACGTGTTGCAACGCATCGCCGATAGCGGCCGCGCAGCGTTGCGCCGTGGCGACCTGTTCGGGCGCATTGGCGGTGAGGAATTCGCAGCGGTATTTCCCGGCTGTACGCCGCAGATGGCCCTGCAAGTGGCTGAACGCTTGCAACAGCAGATTCAGCGATTGCGTTTCACCCATGAAGGCCAGACGTTCGGCATCACCGTCAGCCAGGGCCTGACCAGCCTGACCGCCGCGGACGAAAACGTGGAAAACCTGTTTTCCCGCGCGGATGCCGCGATGTACCAGGCCAAGCGCGAGGGCAAGAACCGGATTGTCACTGCCTGACAGGATCACCCAGGAACCCTGTGGGAGCGAGCTTGCTCGCGATGGCGGACTATCAGTCGACATTGATGTTGAATGTCAGCCCCTCATCGCGAGCAAGCTCGCTCCCACAGGGGGTGGTGTACTTACTTCCTGCGCAAACGCATCAACTCCGGCAAGCCAATCTTGAGCAACCGCGCCGTCCGGCTCTTCGCCAGTTCCTCGATGCCCTCATGCTCAGTCAGGCGCGCCATCTGCGCCGCCATGTTCATCACCAGCGCTTCGCGGGAATAAACCCCGCCACCGAGCTGGTAGGCCGCCGCAATCAGCTCCCGCAACTCCAGTGGCAGGCGCCAGCGCGTGCGCAGGGCCGAACCATAGGCCGCGCCAAATTCAACCAGCGCTTCGCCCACTTCCTCCAGCTCGTCCAGTTCACCACCGGCCTGCTTCCATTCCTGCAAACAGCGCAGCAACGCCAGATCGCCGAGACGGTGCAACATGCCGGCGCAATAGCAGCGCTCCTGATCCAGATCGAGCAAGCGCGCCAGGGTTCGCGCGTATTCGGCGGTATGCAGGGACAGATCCCAGTATCGCTCAGCATAGTCGGCCAGTTGCGGATCGCTGAGCCGGGCACTGCGCTTGAGCGCCAGCCCRAGAATCAGGTTCATGCTCTGCCCGGTGCCCAGGCGATGCAGCGCCTGGGACAGGGTTTGCACAGCGGCGCCGTGGTGCTGGGCCGCGCTGCTGGCAGCGGCGATCAACACGGCCGTGACCTGCGGATCGGTGCGGACTTCGTCTTCCAGCACCGTCAGGTCGAGGCCATTGGGATTGAGGCTGCGTTTGACCGCCACTTGCACGTCGGTCATCAGCGGCGCGCCGTCGGCCAATTCCCGGCGACGCTCCAGAAACACCGACAGCGTCATGCCCGGTGCCAGCGACGGCACTTCGCACGAGACTTCTTCGCCAGCATTCAGCAGCAACCCCTGCAACCGATGGGTCAGGCTTTCCATATTCAGGGGTTTGGTCAAGTAAGCGGCCGGTGCCAGCGGCAAGACCTCGCGCACGCTGGCACTGTCGTTGCGGCTGCTCATCAGAATGAACGGCAGCGGCGGATTGCGTTTGCGCTGTCGTATATTGCGCAGGACATTCAGGCCATCGACACCGGGCAACTCCCAGTCGGCGATCACCAGGTCATAGGGGTTGGCAGCCAATAGCTCCAGCGCTTGCTGGCCATCGGCGCACAAATCCAGCCGCGCATCGCAGCGTACGTTCAACAACACTTCCTTGAGCAAATCCCGGGACCAGGGGTCGGCCTCGGCGATCAGGACTCTTGGAACGGCGGGTAAAATGACGGTTGTCATACAGCTCTCCCTGGCGATGCAGGAACCTTAGCCAATGCTGGCCATTCGATACAGCGCTAATGGGTTTCCAGGGACATGAAAAAACCCGCCGAAGCGGTTTTTTTGTGGATCAGGTCACACTGGGTGATCAGAGCTCGGAGAAGCACTCTTCGATGATCGCCAGGCCTTTGTCCAGTTGCTCGTCCGGCGAAGTCAGCGGTACCAGGACGCGCAGAACGTTGCCGTAGGTACCGCAGGACAGCAGGATCAGACCCTTGTCGCGAGCCTTGGCCACAACCGATGCCACGGCTGCAGCGTTCGGCTTGTGGCTGTCGCCGTTTTCGAACAGCTCGACAGCGATCATCGCTCCCAGGGCACGGACTTCGCCGATCACCGGGTACTTGGCCTGGATGGCCTTCAGGCCGGTTACCAGACGCTCGCCAACAGCCTTGCAACGATCCAGCAGGTGCTCTTCTTCGAACACTTCCATTACGGCCAGGGCCGCGGCGCAAGCGATCGGGCTACCGGCGTAGGTGCCGCCCAGGCCGCCTGGAGCGATGGCGTCCATGTATTCGGCCTTGCCGCACACACCGGCCAGCGGGAAGCCGCCAGCGATGGATTTGGCGAAGGTGGTCAGGTCGGCAGCAACGCCCATCTGTTCCATGGCGAAGAAAGTACCGGTACGGCCAGCGCCAGTCTGTACTTCGTCAGCGATCAGCAGGATGCCGTGCTGGTCGCACAGGGCACGCAAACGCTTCATGAACTCTTTAGGCGCGACGTAGAAACCGCCTTCGCCCTGAACCGGCTCGATGATGATCGCGGCGATGTCTTTCGGCTCGGCGTCGTTCTTGAAGATGCGTTCGATGGAAGCGATCGAATCGTCGATGCTCACACCGTGCAGTTCGTTCGGGTACAGCGCGCGGAAGATGCCGCCTGGCATCAGGCCCATGCCGGCCGAGTAAGGCACGACTTTACCGGTCAGGCCCAGGGTCATCATGGTGCGACCGTGGTAAGCGCCGGTGAACGCGATCACGCCGGCACGGCCAGTAGCGGCACGGGCGATCTTGATCGAGTTTTCCACGGCTTCGGAGCCGGTGGTCACCAGCAGGGTTTTCTTGTCGAAATCACCTGGGACCTTGGCGTTGATTTTTTCGCACACTTCCACGTACGGCTCGTAGGCCAGAACCTGGAAGCAAGTGTGGGTCAGCTTGTTCAGTTGCTCGGTCACGGCAGCGATGATTTTCGGGTGCACGTGGCCGGTGTTCAGCACAGCAATACCGCCGGCGAAATCGATGAACTCACGACCTTCAACGTCGGTTACGGTCGCGTTCTTCGCGGAATCGGCGAAGATCGGGTGAATCTGGCCAACACCACGTGGAACAGCAGCGGTACGGCGGGCCATCAAAGAAGCGTTAGTCTTGCTCATACATTCCTCATTCACCGCTCATCGGGCGGCGTGGTTCAAGGATAAAGCGACGGGGAGCAACGGCGGCAGCATGCGATGATCGACTGCCACAGCGTTCCCGGCCACCGAGAAAATTCCGGTTTTACGCACGCAAAGGGACAGCGCTCTCGTGCCCTTTGCGTTTCAAGCAATGCCTTCCCGGCTTATACCTTCGAGCTTAGATGCCCAGGCAGAGGTATTTGATTTCCAGGTAATCTTCGATGCCGTACTTGGAGCCTTCACGGCCCAGGCCCGAGGCCTTGATGCCGCCGAACGGTGCGACTTCGTTGGAGATCAACCCGGTGTTGACGCCGACCATGCCGTATTCCAGGGCTTCAGCCACACGGAACACGCGACCCAGGTCACGAGCATAGAAGTACGAGGCCAGACCGAACTCGGTGTCGTTGGACATCGCGATCACATCGGCTTCGTCTTTGAAGCGGAACAGTGGAGCCAATGGACCGAAGGTTTCTTCCTTGGCCACGGCAGCGTTATTCGGCACGTTGGTCAGAATGGTCGGCTCGAAGAAGTTACCTTCCATCGACTTGCCGCCGGACAGCACGGTGGCRCCTTTGGCAACGGCGTCGGCAATGTGCTCTTGCACCTTGGCCACGGCTTTTTCGTCGATCAGCGGGCCAGTGGTGGTGCCTGCTTCCAGACCGTTACCGATCTTGAGCTTGGCCACAGCCACTTTCAGCTTCTCGGCGAACGCGTCGTAGACCGAATCCTGAATGTACAGGCGGTTGGCGCAGACGCAGGTCTGACCGTTGTTGCGATACTTGGAAATGATCGCGCCTTCGACGGCCTTATCCAGGTCCGCGTCGTCGAACACGATGAACGGAGCGTTGCCGCCCAGTTCCAGGGACACTTTCTTGATGTCCTTGGCGCATTCCGACATCAGTTGACGACCGATTTCGGTCGAACCGGTGAAGGACAGCTTGCGCACGATCGGGTTGCTGGTCAGCTCGCTGCCGATGTCGCCGGCGCTGCCGGAAACAACGCTGAACACGCCAGCCGGGATCCCGGCACGCTGGGCCAGTTCGGCCAGGGCGAAAGCGGAAAACGGAGTTTGCGAAGCAGGCTTGAGCACCATGGTGCAACCGGCGGCCAGGGCCGGGCCGGCTTTACGGGTGATCATTGCAGCCGGGAAGTTCCACGGGGTGATGGCAGCGGTCACGCCGATTGGCTGCTTGATCACGATCAGGCGCTTGTCTGGCTGGTGGCCCGGAATCACGTCACCGTAGATGCGCTTGGCCTCTTCGGCGAACCACTCGATGAAGGAAGCGGCGTAAACGATTTCGCCCTTGGCTTCGGCCAATGGCTTGCCTTGCTCCAGGGTCATCAGGCGAGCCAGGTCGTCCTGGTTCTCGATGATCAGCTCAAACCAGCGACGCAGCTTGTTTGCACGTTCCTTGGCGGTCAGTGCACGCCAGGCCGGCAGCGCTTTGTCAGCAGCTTCGATCGCACGGCGGGTTTCGGCAGCACCCATTTTCGGCACGGTGCCCAGAATTTCGCCCGTTGCCGGGTTGTTGACCTTGATCGTCTGACCATTGTCCGCATCAACCCACGCGCCATCGATGAAGGCTTGCTGGCGGAACAACTGGGTGTCTTTAAGCTGCATGTCGGCTTTCCTTAACAGCACCGCGCACGCGCGGAGCAAATTATGATTGTTGAAAGGCGCCTCGATAGGCTGCCGTCAGGGAAATCATTCACCGGGCTGAAGCACATAAATAGCGCACTGATTGAACTCGTGCGGTTCAGCACCCAGATAAGAGCGTTTGAAATCTCAAACGAATCCTAGGATCAAAGGGGGTAAAGGACAATAGCCTGTTCGAAAAAAAGAACGAAAACGACGCTTTTGCCTATTTTTTCTGATCAACGTAGCAAACGTCCGTTACGCTTGTAATAAACGCAGGCGAATCAGCAGCAWGGACGCCCGCAATGCATATGAGTATCATGGCGCCCGCATTGCACCAGTAGCTCAGCTGGATAGAGTACTGCCCTCCGAAGGCAGGGGTCGTGGGTTCGAATCCCGCCTGGTGCACCATACGCTGTAACGAGAAAGCCTCAGGTCTTATGGGTCTGGGGCTTTTTTGTGGGTGTTTGAAGGCTTGGCACCTAATGATCAATGCTGTTTTTTTCAAACAGCCGGCCAATGTCTCTCGCGCTATGCAGCAC